>JAJYJL010000203.1 GCA_021789565.1 Acidobacteriota bacterium | reverse complement strand
TGCGTGCAAAAAACATAACGTCAAGCTGATGTACGCCGAAACGATCTGCTTCTCGCCCAAGTACGTCCGGGCCAGGAACCTGGTTGCTGAGAAGGCTATCGGCGACCTTTACATGGCCAAGCAGAGCGAAAAGCACTCCGGGCCGCACTCAGACTGGTTCTACGATGTCCGCCGCTCCGGCGGTGGCGCCTTGATGGACATGGGATGTCACGGCATCGAATGGACCCGATGGGTTTACGGCAAGCCAAAGATCAAGAGTGTGACGGCCACGTGCCAGCTTGTTTATCACAAAGGGCGCACCCAGGGCGATGACAACGCCATAGTGGTCGTTGAATTTGAAAACGGCGGCATTGCAGTGGTTGAAGACAGTTGGGCACGTCACGGCGGCATGGACGACCGGGTTGAGCTGCTCGGGACAGAGGGCGTGATCTATTGCGACCTGCTTCGTGGCAGTTCGATGGAAACTTACAGCAAGAAGGGTTACGGGTATGCCGTGGAAAAGGCCGGCGGAACACAAGGCTGGACCTTTACGGTGTTTGAGGAGTCGTACCTTTACGGGTTCCCCCATGAGATGAGGCACTTTACCCGTTGCGTGCTGGGGGAAGAGGAGCCGATGGAAACCGGCGAGGATGGGCGCACAACCTTGGAGATTATTTACGCAGCCTATGAGTCGGCTGCAACAGGCAAGAGAATTACGTGGCCCTATAAACCTAAAAATCCCGGACAGGTACCTGTAACTCCATGGCTTAGCCGGTAATCGTGATGGAATTCAGAAAGCCCGAGTAAATAGGGTCAGGACGGCCATTGGACCAATAATGAACGGGTTTGTCGCCGGAATTACGTTTTTCTCTGCCACGTTCCTGTTTGGCGGGGTGGAAACCGGCCAAAAAAGTTTTGACAAGCGAAAGGAAAACGTATTAAAAAGAAACCTACCGTAATGGGCTCGAGGATGGCGCGTAACCGCCGTTAACTGTGCTGTTCCGCGTCGAGCATATCTTCCATTTATTTGATCAAAAACTTATTAACAGTGACCAAGGAGGCAGTGGAGTGAGTGAGAGTAATGATGGGCGAGGACATCGAAGCCTTGAAGAGATCATGTCAGAGCCCGGTGTGTGGGCGGCGACTTTGCAGGAGCTTGAAGCTCACGGCCGCTATGCGGAAGTTCTGAAGCCGCTGCAACCAGCGGATGAATGGATTTTTGTCGGGTGTGGCTCAAGTTATTACGTGGCGCAGGCGGCAGCGTGGAGTTGGACCGCTGTTACGGGCCAGCGCGCGAAGGCTGTGCCTGCTTCAGAGCTTTTGTTTTATCCGGACCAGGTGATGGGGAACTTGAAATGCCAGCCCGTGTTGATCTCCCGCTCGGGACACACGACGGAGATCCTGATGGCGGCGGACTATCTGGAAAAGGAAAGGAATATCCGGACCCTCGGGATCAGTTGTGCCACAGGCCAGGAACTCGAAAGGCGAGCGACGGCCACTCTGTTGCTGCCGGCGGCAGACGAGCGCAGCACTGTGATGACGCGTTCGTTCAGCACTATGCTGCTGGGAACACAGGCGCTGTCGGGTTTTGCTGCCGGGAGACGGGATTTTCTGGAGGCGCTCAATCGGATGCCCGGGCAGGCGCGGCGTGCGCTCGACCATCTGCAGCCGCGCATCGAAGAGTTTGCCAGTTCCAACGAATTTGCCGACTACGTCTTTATGGGACAGGGGCCGTTTTTCGGGATTGCCTCAGAAGGGCAGTTGAAAGTGACGGAGATGTCCTGCTCTTATGCCCAGGTCTTTCATACGCTGGAATTCCGGCATGGCCCAAAGTCCATTGTGAGTCCCCGCACCCTGCTGACGTTTTTCCTGGCAGAGAGCACCGGCACATCCGAGCAGGAAGTGCTGGAGGAAATGAAGGAACTGGGCGGTGTGACTCTGGTGATCACAAACCGCGCCAATGACAAGGTGCGGCGCGCGGCGGACCTCCTGATTGAACTGGAACTGGATGTCCCTGAAGTTGCACGGCTGGCGCCCCACGTGCTGGCGGCGCAATTGCTGGGCCTCTATCTGGGGCTCAAGCGAGGGTTCGACCCGGACCAGCCGCGTCATTTGAGCCGCGTAGTGGTGCTGAAGGAAAAGGCCGGGTAGGGACGGAGGATGGCGCGATTCGATGTGACTGTTGTCGGCGAGTTGAACCTGGACCTGATTCTTTACGGCCTGCCGGATGAGCTGGAACCGGAAAAGGAACTGCTGGCGAGTGACCTGGTCCTGACCTTGGGGAGTTCGTCTGCAATATTTGCCCACAACCTGGCGGTGATTGGGAATAAGGTCGGTTTCATATCCAGAATCGGCACGGATCCGCTGGGACAGATTGCCTTGGAACGTCTCGAGTCAGGCGGTGTGGATGTCACCCGTGTGCGGCGAGTGGCAGGGTCCACCAAGACGGGACTGACGGTCATCGTTACACAGACGGGAAACCGCCGGATCCTGACATATCCCGGCGCGATGTTTGAAATGGGATATGACGATCTTGACCTGGATTACCTCCGTTCCGGCAAGCATTTCCATCTTTCTTCGTTTTACCTCCACAAGGCGCTGCGGCCGCGCATCGCGGAACTGTTCGAGCAGATGAAAAGGGCGGGTCTTAGCACTTCGCTTGATACCAATGACGATCCTGAAGATCGCTGGGAGGGCCTCGATGACGTTCTGCCCTTTGTGGACGTCTTGTTTGTGAACGAGCGCGAGGCCGGTAAGCTTGCGCGCGAAGACAGCCTGGAAGCCGCAGTGGAGAATCTGGCGGGAAAAGTCAATGTTGTCGCCGTCAAGTTGGGCGCGAAGGGTGGTTGGGCGCGCCAGCGTAAACAGGAATGGACACACCCCGGCTACAGGGTAAACGCTATTGATCCCGTCGGCGCGGGCGATAGTTTTGACGCAGGTTTTCTGCACCAGTTCGTTCGCGGGGTAGACCTCCGGACCTGCCTGGCCTACGGCAACCTGTCGGGAGCATTCTCAACCACGCGGCCGGGCGGAACGGAAGCCTTTCGCGAGCGGCCGAAATGGCAGGATTTCCTACAAAAGCATGGGAATGAGGCAGCATGAAAATTGATTTTCATACGCACCCGGTATTGATTCAGGAAATGGTGGACAAGTATCCAAATTACGCCCGGATGGCACGGGACGTGTTCCAGATCGGAAACAACTTCCAGCCGCTCGAGACTTTCCACCTGCAGATGGACGTGGCCGGGATTGACCTCGCGGTCCTGCTGCCAATTGATTGTGAAAGGGCCCGTGGCGATGCCGTCAGTTCCAACAAGCAGGTTGCGGAACTGTGCTCCGTCAGCAAACGCTTTGTCGGGTTTGCCAGTGTCGACCCGCTGAAAGACGGCGCGGTGAAGGAGCTGGAACACGCCGTCAGGAAGATGGGCCTGAAAGGCCTGAAGCTGGACGCGGCATTACAGGATTTCGAACTTCGCGACAGCAAGGTATACGCGCTTTATGAGGCGGCGGCGGGACTGAACGTTCCCGTGCTGGTGCACACTGGCATGAGCTGGGCGCCGTCCACGCTGATTGAGCGTGGCCATCCGATGCTGCTGGAGGAGGCCATTGCTCGTTTCCCCAAACTCAATTTTGTTCTGGCGCACTGGGGCTGGCCCTGGGTGTGGGAAGCTACGGCGCTGGCGCTGAAGTATCCCAATGTGTATCTGGACACTTCCTGCCTGTATTACGACAGCCCGAAAGAGTTCTATCAGTTTGTGTTTTCAAAACAGATCCCAACCACCGTATTGGAGCGCAGCCTGCGCAACCGGATGGTCTTCGGCTCAAATTATCCCCGGGTTGAGATCAAGAACATGGTGCACGCGCTGGGCACGCTGGCGCTGACGGAAGGCTGCCTGAATAAGATTTATGATGAGAACCCCAAACGATTGCTGGGTCTCAACTGAGAGCGAGAATTAAGGCGGGCAAACAGTCATGATTATCAAACTCGAAAAAATCAAGGTGCAAACTCGCAAGCCGGAAGAGGCGATCAATATTACGCTGCAAGTTGATGAAGTAATTCAGAAAACTGGAGTGAAGCAGGGTCTGGTGAACGTGATGACCTGCCATACGTCCTCCGGGCTGCTGGTGACGGAAGGCATTCCCTGCTTGGAAGAGGATATCCTCACGCATTTCAGCAGGCTGTTTCCCGATGATGAGGATTATCATCATCACCGCTATCTCGATTACGACGGGCGCCTCGGGTTTAACGCGGAGACCCATCTTAAAAGCATTATCGGCGGGATCAGTTGCTCCTTCCCCATCCAGGACGGAAAAATGGTCCGGGGTTCGCGCCAGACCATCTATTTCATGGAATACGATGGCCCCCTTCTGCGGACTTATATGGTGCAGGTCCTGGGAGAGTAACACCGCGCCGCCTTCCTTGAACTCAGGCATGCCAAGCTGGAATATCCCTCAGCTACCTGCGGCGTGACGATAAATTCAGCTCCACAAAATCTGCGTTGTGGAAAATATTCGCAGCCATTCATAACGATTTCAGATTGACCTTCGAAACCAATCGTGATACATACGAAAGTCTTGCGGCGGAATCAACGGGCATTGCCTGCATAGGTGCAGTCGGAGAGATCTGTTCGGGTTTCATGAAACCGATTCCCACGCGCTTGGCGGAGCTGGGGCTCAAAGTCTGTTTCTCGCGGGTCTTTCGGCTTGCGAAGACCGAAAGGGCATAAAATCTATGGCCGAAGATGAGAGAACACGCTTGACCGAATCGGCTTTGACCCGGCGTGAGTTCCTGAAGCGGTCTGCCGTTGGCGGAGCGACGGTCCTGTTGGCCAATCAGGTTGGCTTGGCGGGGCCTGGAGAGTTCCAGACTGAACTCGCCAGCGGCTGGCGGCTTATTTCCGCGCGCGAAGTCTCAGCCGCTGATTCCCAAGTTTCCACGCCCTCTTACGACGCCTCACACTGGCATCCAATCCACAGAATGCCGGCCACGGTCCTTCAGGCGCTCCAGGACGCCGGGGTTTACAAAGATCTGTATGTTGGAATGAACCTCACGCAGACCGCCCCCGCGGATTTATGGAAGCAGGACTGGTGGTACCGCACAACGTTTGAAGTTCCCGAAGCGGAGGTCCACTCGCTCATTCTGAACGGCATCAACTACCGCGCGGACGTGTGGCTGAACGGGCACCTGATCGCGGACAAAAGGCATGTTGTGGGGATGTATAACAGCTTTGAGTTAATTGTTTCACAGTATATCAACAACGGCGGCGCCAACGTTCTGGCCGTGAAGATCACCCCGGAACAAAAGCTGCCGAATATCAACGGCGTGGAACTGGCGGACAGTTGGCTGGATTGGATCAACTGGAAGTACATCGGATACCAGGATCCCGCGAAACATATCGAGCTTTCCTTTGTTCCGGACCGCAATGCCGGCGTGTGGAAAAGAGTGTTCCTGAGTTCCACGGGCAAGGTTCTGGTTCGCAATCCTTATGTGGTCACCGACCTTCCGCTGCCCAATCTCAGCCCTGCACAACTGACAGTCTATTGCGACCTGAGGAACGGTGTTTCCACTCCCGTCTCGGGGACGGTGCACGGGGAGATTTCGCGCCCGGGCAGGCCGTCGATCACCTTTCAGCAGAGAGTATCGTTGGCGGCTGATGAATCCAAAGAGGTTGCCTTCACACCGGAGTCGTTTCCCGATTTGACCGTCCACAACCCCGATCTCTGGTGGCCGTACGAGTGGGGCAACCCGGCGCTTTATCAGTTGAAGTTGGAATTCAGAATTGACGGGCGCGTCTCGGATGCTTCGGCTACCGATTTCGGGATCCGCAAGGTTACGCAGTATCGCGACTCCGACAACAATTTTCCGAAGGTTGGCACGGGCGGCAATTTCTATCTGAAGGTGAATGGCAAAGATTTCCTGATGCGGGGTGGCTGTTATACGCCGGACCTGCTTTTCAAGTACGACCCGAAGCGCGACCGGGCCATCTGCGAATATTCAAAGGACATGGGCATGAACTTGCTCCGATGGGAGCTGAAAATTGCGGATGACACCATGCTCGACCGCGCTGACCGCGAAGGCATGCCGGTGATGCAGGGCTGGATGTGCTGCATGCAATGGGAGAAGTGGAACCAGTGGGACGCGGAAGACCACTGGGTGGCGCTGGCCAGCCTCCGGGCGCGCATTCGGAATCTGCGCCACCACCCAGCGGCCTTCATCTGGGCGGATGGCAGCGACGGGCGCGCGCCAAAGCCTGTCCGCGACCAGTACCACCAGGTTCTCAAGGAAATGCACTGGCAGAACGCGGTCGTTGATACCGTATCCAATTTCAAAAAGGACGCGCAGGGCCACACGCTGTGGGATGGGATTCACATGTTGGGGCCGTATTCGTGGCGGCCGCCGTCCTACTGGTTCGACCCGCAATATCCCGCCAGCCAGGGTTCGTGCGCGGAGCAGGGCGACAACGAGTCGATCCCTCCCTTCGAGAGTCTCAAGAAATATATCCCCGCTGACAAGCTGTGGCCCATCAATGAGACATGGTACTACCACTCCGGCGCCAATCGCGGGAACAGCACGCTCGAAACCATCCAGAAGGTTGTTGCGAAGCGCTACGGCCCGGCCGAGAGTGCCGAAGACTTCTGCAAGAAGGCGCAACTGGCCCACTATGAGAATACCCGCGCGCAGTTCGAAGACTTCGCCGCCAACAGTTGGGCCACGCACAAGATGACGCTTTACTGGATGCTGGACAGCCAGTGGCCGTCGTTTTTCGGTCACCTGATTGATTACTACCTCAAGCCCGGTGGCGCCTATTTTGGCGCAAAAAAAGGAATGCGGCCAGTCAGTATCGTGTTTGATTACTATGCAACAGGCGACCGCAAGACGGCGCACATTTACGTCGTGAATCAGACGCTGAAGACACATCGCGGGTTGAAGGCCATGGCCAGGGTCTATAACCTCGATGGGAGTGTGAAGTTCTCAAAGGAATTGAGCGATTTGAGCATTGCGCCGAACGGCCGCGAACGCGTAATGTCTATTCCGCGCGTCGCCGGTGTCAGCCCCACATATTTTGTCCGCTGCCAGCTTGCTGAAGCCGATGGCAAGCCCATTGTTGATAATGCGTACTGGCAGTCAACCACGGATGATGATCTGGGCGGGCCGCAGAATGACAAGGCGTTCATCCTCAGCCCCAAGAGTTGGGCTGACTTTACCGCGCTCAACAAAATGCCGAAAGCGGAGGTCAGTATCTCCGGTACGCTGATTCGCTCGGGCATTGAAGCGCGTGCTGCCCTCACGCTGAAAAATCCTTCCGGCCAGGTTGCATTTTTCATGCGGGCTGAGGTGACGAAAGGGCCGGACGGCGAGGAGGTCCTTCCCGTTACGTATGAGGACAACTACGTCACGCTGTTTCCGGGTGAGTCGCGGACCTTATGGGCCCGGTTCCGCGTGGAGGACCTCAAAGGTAAAAAGCCGCATCTGAGGCTTGAAGGGTATAACGTAGGCAAGCGGTTGGCGGCGTTCGAATGAAAATCGCGCTTGTGATTGAATGCCTGGCTGCGTGTTGAGTCTGTGGGCATAATTGCCGAAGAATTTCGTACGGGAAAATCGAAAGCGACGGCCCGGCACAGGAAAGGTTTGATGAGGCTGTCGGTTTGTGATACTCAATTGCACTTCCAGTAAGCCTGGCGGGCGATAACGGATGTGGGGGCGGACCAATTGAAAAAATCTATCGGAGACAATGAAATCCCAAAGGGGTGGAGTTTTGAGCAGGGGTGCGAACTTGTAAAGAAGGCCGGCTACGACGGCATTGAGCTTTGGCTGGGCGACGTTCCGTGGTTCCAGATGAGCACTACAGACGCCGGGGTGCAGGATCTCCGGCGCAAGGCTGAGAACGCGGGCCTGGTGGTGTCGAACGTCTCAACCGGCCTTCACTGGAAATATTCGCTTTCGGACCGCGATCCGAAAATCCGGGAAGAAGGCATGCGGATCGTCAGGCGCCAGATTGAGACGGCCAAAATGCTGGGTACGGACGCCATCCTGGTGGTCGCGGGCCTCGTGACCGCGGAAGTGCCTTACAACGAAGTTTACAACCGCTGTGTTGAAGCCATGAAGACGCTTGCTCCCGACGCCGCGCGCGAGGGCGTAAGGATTGGCTGTGAGAATTGCTGTTCGGAGCAGAAATTCCTGATGGGCCCGCGTGAGTTTTTCCTGTTCCTCAAAGACATTAACGAGCCTTCGGTTGGCATCCATCTGGACGTCGGCAACATCCATGAAGACGGATTTGCGGAGCAGTGGATTGAAATGATGGGCCCGCAAATTACCAGGATTCACCTGAAAGACGTGATGAAGAAACGCGGGCGCTGCTGCGATAGTGTTTACACCAATATCTTTCTTGGTGATAACAACTGGAAAGCCATACGAGCCGCCTTGACCAAGGTGGGGTACGATGGGTGGCTGGTTGCTGAGATGGAGCGGCGTTACGGTTACGCCGAAGACCAGCAGTTTTATGACACGGCGGCGGCAATCGACCGCGTGATTGCCAACAGGCTCTGAAATGTCCATGTCAAGACGCGGATTTCTGGGATCTGCGGCGGGAGCTGCAGCGGCCGGACTTGCAGGTGCGGCAGGCCTGGGCGGCCTTATCGCGGAAACCTCCCGCCCTCTGTCCGGTTGCGCACTGGTGGATTCCGGGTCTTGCTGTACGCTGCGCGAGTCGGTGGCAGGGTATGAATCGGCATTGCGTGGCGCCGGCATACGTTATGCGGCGGCTTCTTTCCGGTCGCTTCCGCTGGCTCGCACTGTCATCCTGCCTGCGGTCGGTCGCATCGGCCGGCCTGATCTGGCGAAGCTGAAAGGTCACCTGGAGCGAGGTTCGACGGTCCTTTTTGAGTCCGGAGCGGCTTTTTTAGACTCCGGCGAATTTGACTTTCATAGGCATCTCATAAGATCAAAGTTTGGGTTGGGCCTTTATTCTCCCATTGGGTTATGGGATTCCGCAGACTCTTTCAAGCGCTCACCGTTTGTTGATTACGGGTGGCCGTTGACGGTGAAAGTCCGGGACTTCAGTCGAATAGTTCCAGTTGATGGCAAGGACGGCGACGCGATCGCGTGGTTCCACGAACTGCCGGTTGCAGTTAAGCGCCGAGTGGGGAAGGGAATACTGGTTTTTCTTGGGTCGCCGCTCGGGCCGCATCTTTTGTCTGGAGACAGAGAAGCGAGCGGTTGGCTGGGGGCCTTCTGCGCGTCTTGCTGAGCAGGTTTAAGTCTGCGGCCGGACCGATGTTTCGCAATTCGGGGGCATAGTTCCTGCACGAAAGGAATAGCAATTATTTCGAGCTCAAACTTGCCGGCGGCGGCTTTGCAATCAGCGCCGTCTTTGGAAAGGACGCTTACGGGGCGATTCTGATAAGGAAGTTACAGACTCATATTGTAGGGGAGGCCTGAATGGCCAAAGTATATGACGTTGTTGTTGTGGGGTCAGGAGCTGCCGGGGGCATGGCGGCAACGCAATTATGCCTGAAAGGTTTGAAGGTCCTTATGCTGGAGAGAGGACCAAGGTTCAATATCGCAACGGATTTCGACCATCACCGCAAGCCT
>JAJYJL010000202.1 GCA_021789565.1 Acidobacteriota bacterium | reverse complement strand
AATTACGATGTGCAGGACCACGCCTCGCTGCGTGAACTACTTGCGGTGCGCCTCGATCTGCAGTTGCTGGCTGGCGACAACCAGGGAGCGCTTGAAACCATTGCAAAGCTCCGCGCGGTGCAGGACAAGCCTGATGCGAAACTGATGACCGGCCTTCCGACCAGGGCCATGATCGAAGCACAAAAAGCCACCGGACATACCTCCGGACCGGACTACCTCCGGGCCTTCCAGAAAGCCTATGCGGCGGAAATCAAGCCGCTGCCCTGGGCCGTTGTAGGCACCGTGATCAAGCAGCAGAAGAGCAGCTTTGAAATCATCACGCCGGCGCTGATCCTGGGCAGCGTCAAGGCCGAAGTCGAGCCCGCAGTTGCCAAGTCGCACAGCCTCAGCAACGATCTGGCCTGGGGCCTCATCGAAGACCGCTTTCTCCTCAAACGCGAGATCGCTCTTGTGCCTGCCATGCTCGCTGTGCTCAAACAGGAGGTTTCGGCCAACAACGTCGAGAAGCCCGACATCTGGGCAGCTCGCGACGTGGCGCTGACGAAGGCCGAAAATCTCACGCCGGTGAACGTGGCTATCTGGGATTCCGGCACTGATCTCGCGTTATTTCCGGGCCGCGTCTATACAGTTGCAAAGCCCGGACCTCAAGGTGATCCTCACGACATTGCTTTCGACCTGAAAGGCTTTCCCACGCACGGCGAGCTGTTTCCCCTCACGCCCGAAGAGAGGAAGGAATATCCCTCCATGCTCGGCGACCTGAAGGGTTTTTCAGATCTCCAGGCCTCCATTGACAGCCCTGAAGCGACAGCCCTGCGCCAGAAGCTCTCCCATATGCCGGCGTCCAAAGTTCCGTCCTTTATCGAGAATCTTGAGCTCTTCGCAATCTACTCGCACGGAACCCATGTGGCGGGTATTGCGGCGCGAGGCAACCCGGCAATCCGGCTGGCCGTCGGCCGCATCACTTTCGACTGGCACAATGTTCCGCTGCCGCCCAGCAAAGAACTCTCCGAACGCTCAGCCAAGGACGATCAGGCTTATGTGGATTGGTTTCGCGCCAACCACGTCCGTGTTGTTAACATGAGCTGGGGCGGGGGTCCGCGCGACGACGAAGTGGCTCTGGAAAAGAACGGTATGGGGAAAGATGCAGCCGACCGTAAGGCCATCGCCGCAAAACTCTTCGCAATCGAGCGGGCTGGCCTCTACAACGCCATCAAGAGCGCGCCGGACATCCTCTTCGTTTGCGCCGCCGGCAATTCGAATAGCAACAGCACCTTCGACGAGGACATTCCCTCGTCGTTCAGGCTTCCCAACCTGCTCACCGTCGGCGCCGTGGACCAGGCCGGAGACGAGGCCAGCTTTACCAGCTACGGCCCTACCGTCCGCGTTGACGCAGACGGCTACGAAGTCCTTTCCACAGTGCCCGGCGGAAGCAAGCTGCGCATGTCCGGAACCTCCATGGCATCGCCAAACGTGGTGAATCTTGCCGCCAAGCTCATCGCGCTTGACCCCAGGCTGACGCCGGGGCAAACCATCCATCTCATCGTTGCCGGGGCCACCACCAGCAAAGACGGCCGCCGCCACAACATTGACCCCAGGCGTTCCGTAACCTTGCTGAAGCAGATGCGGAGCGGCGCGCAGCCATCGCGGCAATAAGCAATAAATTTCTGTTCCATCGCGTTGGCGATATCTCCGGGCCCGCATTGCTATGGATTCCCCGGCCAGGTGTGGGCGCTTCGACCTGCAAGGCTGGTTAGTATCCAACGATTTCCACCGCTGGATCTGCCGTTGGCTTGTAGTACGCCTCGGCTGAAGGCGGCTGCGACTGTCCGTTTCCGGACACCTCAATCCCATAACCGGACATCTTTGCTTGCAAAACGGTGTCGTGCCATTAGTCTGAGCTGCTTATTATCTGCACGTTAAAGCCAATGCTGAGACTGGCATGGTAAGTGCCATTGTATTTGCCGGAATGGCAGAACTCAGGGCTCGCTGGGTCTGCTGTTTCGCGGACCCGGTCACAAATCTCAAAGGGAACGAGAGAGAAATGATAAACAGGAAGCATCTTCCGGCGGTTGCAATCATGATTGGGCTTATTTATCTGCCGCTCGTCGCTGCTGGGGCCGAGCAAAAAGCCGCCAGGCCTTCTTCAAAGCCAGCGGAAGCCACGCTTTATGACTACACGCACAGCCGGGGCTTCCCGGACGTCCTCTCCACCTATTCGGCCCCTTACGTTGCCCAGGCGAGGCTTGCCAACTCATCGCTGCTCGATGAACTCATCGTCGGCGACAAGCTGAACCTTTCGCTTGAGGATGCGGTCGCGCTGGCCATTGAGAACAATCTCGACATCGGCGTAGCGCGCTACGATTTGCCGATCGCGCAAACCGACCTGCTGCGGGCACGCGCGGGCGGCGCGGCGCGAGGCGTGGCGGGGGCCAACATTTCACAGACCAATTTTGGAGGAGCTTTAGGCACAGGCGTGGGCGGCGGCGGTGGCGGTGGCGGTGGCTATGCAGGCGGCGCGTTGGGCGGAGGCATCCCGAGCGTGGGCAGCGCAAGTTGCTGCGATCCTAATTTAAGCGTCCGCTACGGATGGGGAAACACCGTGACCCCTTTGAACTACCCCGGCGTTACAGGTGTTCCGGTAGTCAGCGCCCACACCGGCTTTGTTTCAACCAGTTTCAGCCAGGGATTTCTGACCGGGACCAGCCTGGTGGTCAACCTGTTTGGCGCACGCCAGACTACGAACTCATTGACGCAATTGTTTAATCCGGACCTCACTTCGAATTTCACGGTGGGAATCACGCAGAACCTTTTGAATGGGTTTGGACGCCGCGCCAACGCACGTTTTATCAGGATCGCAGAAAATGACCAGCAATTTTCGCGGAGCGTGTTCCGGCAAAAGGTGATCGACACGGTTTCCAGGGTGATATCCACTTATTACGACTTGCTGGCCGACCAGGAAAACATTCACGTCGCCAAAGAGGCGCTTGGTTACGCGCAAAAATTGCTGGCAGACAACCAGGAAGAGAAAAAAATCGGCGCGGCTGCGCAGTTGGATGTGGCCCAGGCCGAGCTGGACGTCGCCAACCGCCGCCAGGACCTGCTGACGGCAGAGAACACTTTTGAGCAGGATTCGCAGACGATGAAGTCGCTGGTTTCGAGAAGTTTTAGCGCCCAGATTGCCGCCGTGGGCATTAATCCCACAGACCGCCTGCCGGACCCGCACGCCACCGACATTCCGACACTCGATGAGGCGTTGCGCGAGGGCGGCGCGAGCCGTCCCGAAATCGAGCAGGCTATGGTGAACCTGAAGAATCAGCAGATCACGATACAGGCAACGCGCAATGCACTGCTGCCGGCGCTGACGGCATTTGCGGCTTTTTCGCCGCAGGGCCAGGAGGGCGCGCTGGGCACGGCGCTTGGGCAGGTGTTTCGCAACCGCTTTCCCGGTTACGGCTACGGAGTCAGCTTGGAAATCCCCATTCGCAACCGGCAGGCGCAGGCCGACGCAGCGCGCGCGCTGCTGGAACAGCGCCAGCTTGAGATGAAGCTCCGGCAGGCCAGGAACCAGATGGTGTGGGACGTGAGCAAGGCAGTTTCACTGGTACGTCAGGCGCAGGGAGAGTTGCAGGCGGCAGAGAAAGTCACGGTGCTCGCCCGGCAGAGTTATGATATGACGCATATCAAATTCACCGCGGGACGGGCGACCGTGCATGAAGTGATCACCGCGCAGACACAGCTTGGCACAGCCGAAAATGCTGAAGTGCAGGCGCGCGCCGGCTACGCCAAGGCGCTCATTACATTTGAGCAGGCCACCGGCACGCTACTGGGCCGCAATCATATTCAGTTGTCGAATGCCGTGCAGGGAAGCGTTCCTCGCCCTGCAGATATTCCGGGGGACGGAGCAAGGCAGTAGGAAGAGTTGTCCCGAATCTGGCCCTGCGTTGAAAAGCCTGGTGGAACGTGGGAAAAGGCAGGAGCGTAATGGAAAATAGAGACGTTGCAAAGATCCTGGGAACTGGCAGCGGCTTTGTGCCCCTCCTGAAAGGCGGTCGGAGGTAAGATCATGGACATTCAACGGGTGGGCGCAGCACGGAAGCGGCGGATTCGCCTGACAATGATGGCCGTGGGCGGCGTGTTGCTGATCGTTCTGGTAACTCTGGGGCTTTCAAAACTCAAGCCGGCCCCGCCTTCAGTGGACGCATCAACCGTATGGACTGACACGGTAAAACGCGGCGACATGGACGTGCAGGTCCGCGGCCTGGGGACGCTGGTGCCGGTGCAGATCCAATGGATACCCGCTGTGACCGATGGCCGCGTGGAACGGCGTTTTCTGCTGCCGGGTGTCAAGGTGACGCCCGACACCGCTTTGCTTCAGCTTTCAAACCCGCAGCTTGTGCAGGAGGCGCAAAACGCCGAGTGGACGACGAAGGCGGACGAAGCCAACCTGGAAAGCCTGAAAGCCACTCTCAACAACCAGCTCCTGAACGAGCAATCCACGCTGACCAGCCTCGAGTCCGATTACCAGCAGGCCAAGGCGCAGGCCGACGTTGACGCGCATCTGGCTTCAAAGGGAATCGTCAGTGACCTCACGGCGCAACTTTCAAAAGCCAAGGCCGATGGGCTGGCCTCGCAAGTGGCGATCGAAAAGAAGCGCGTGGTCACGCTGGCGGCGTCGCTGCAAAGCCAGCTTGCCGCGCAAAAGGCCAAGGTGGAGCAGGACCGCGCCTTGTACTTATTAAAGAAAGGTCAATTGGATGACCTGATGGTTCGTGCCGGCTATACAGGCATCCTGACGGATATTCCCGTGGAGGTTGGGCAGCAGGTGGCGGCGGGAGCTACGCTGGCCAAAGTGGTTGACCCGACGCAGCTGAAGGCCCAGCTCCAGATCGCCGAAACGCAGGCCAAGGACATTCAGCTTGGACAACGTGCTTCCATTGACACACATAACGGAATTATTCCGGGCAAGGTGGTGCGGATTGATCCGGCGGTTGTGAATGGCACCGTGACAGTGGATGTGGCGCTGGAAGGCAAGCTGCCGGAAGGCGCGCGGCCGGACCTGAGCGTGGACGGGACTATTGAGATTTCCCATTTGACCAACGTTCTCTATGTCGGCCGGCCCGCGTTCGGGCAGGCCGACAGCACGGTGGGACTGTTTAGAGAGACCGGCGGCGGTGAAGCCGAGCGCGTTCAGGTGAGGCTGGGCGAGGCTTCGGTGAATGAGGTCCAGATCCTGAAAGGCCTGAACGTGGGCGACAAGGTCATTCTGTCGGACATGTCGCGCTGGGACGGCTTCGACCGCGTGCGCTTGCAGTAGGGGACGCGCAGAGACGCTAACGAGCAGTTTGTGGTTATTAGTTGGATCCATGAAACCAGTTGCGGTGGCGAGAAGGGCCAATGAGAGAAGTGGAGGTCATGGACAACCCGGAAGTTCGAGGCTTCAGATCTCCGCGAGTGTTGCTGGCGGACGATCAGCGTGATGTCCTGGAAGCTTTGCAGCTTCTTCTCAAGCACCACAGCTTTGAGGTCGAAACTGCGAACACTCCTCAGGCCATCCTGAAGGCTCTCACTTCGAGGCAGTTTGACCTGTTGGTCATGGATCTCAACTACGCGGCTGACACCACATCCGGGCAGGAAGGTTTGGATCTCCTGACGAAAATCAGGATTCTCGATGACACACTTCCGGTGGTTGCTATGACCGCTTGGGGAAGCGTGGAACTTGCCGTTGAAGCAATGCGTCGCGGTGTGGGCGATTTTGTCCTGAAGCCGTGGGATAACAGCCGCATGCTCTCCGTCCTGCGCAGCCAAATTTCGCAAGGCGAGTCCCGCCGCGTAGCACGGAGGTTCATGTCGGAGTCCGAGGCTATTCTTCGCGACGAGGTTTCAGATGCCTGCGAGGTCCAGCGATGTCTGATGCCGAAGGATTTTCCATCTGTCGACGGGTACGAGTTCTCAGGGGCGAGCCGGCCGGCGCACATCCTCGGGGGAGATTACTACGATGCCTTTTATGGTGACGGCAGCACAATTGGCCTCTGCATTGCTGATGTTTCGGGGAAGGGACTCCCCGCGGCGCTGTTGATGGCCAATCTCCAGGCAACCGTTCACGCTGTTGTTACTGAGGAAAGCAGGCCCAGCGAATTTGCAAGGCGTGTGAATTCGACGGTTCGCCGTAATGTCTCCCCCGGAAGGTTTGTGACGTTGTTTTACTGTTTGCTCGATACATCCATCCGTCGCCTTTGCTACGTGAACGCCGGACACAACGCGCCGATTCTGGCACGGAAAAGCGGACAAGTTCTTCGGCTGAAATCGGGGGGGCCGCTACTTGGCGTGTTCGACGATGTGGAATATCAGGAAGGCACGGTGCCGATTGAAGCGGGGGATCGGCTTGTGCTTTTCACAGACGGCCTCTCAGAAGCGGTCAATGACTTGGGCGAGGAATTTGGAGAGGATCGTATTATCGCCAACTTGAAGGAGGCAAACAACCTTAGCGCCGAGGAAATCCGAAATCGCATTTTTAGTGCGGCTGACGAATTTACCGGTGGGAGTTTGTTTGATGATGCGACGGTCATGATTGTTGTCACAAATTAGCCACCTTGCGGTCGGGTTGAAACCGAGGTGAAGCATGGGCACGTTTATACAGGATTTAAAGTACGGCCTCCGGATGTTGGGGAAGAACCCTGGCTTCACGGTTGTGGCCGTGCTGACGCTGGCCCTGGGCATCGGCGCCACCAGCACTATCTTCAGTTGGATTGACTCTACCCTGCTGAATCCTATTCCCGGCGTCGCCGACACCAGCGGCTTGGTGAGCGTGATGAGGGGAGAGGTCAGCGAGCACCCCACGCCACCATTTTCTTATCCCGACTATCTGGACCTGCGGGAGAGGACACGGAGCTTATCGGGCCTTCTGGCTTTTCACGCCGATTTCGCAGCCCTCACGGGCAACGGCAAGCCAGACCGTATTTATGCGGAGTTTGTTTCCGCGGATTACTTCAAGGTGCTCGGCGTCAAGCCTCTGCTCGGTCGTTTCCTCCGCCCGGTGGAAGAGGAAACACCCGGAAAGACGCCATCGGTTGTGATCAGTTATGCGCTTTGGCAGAGCCGTTTCGCGGGAGACCGCTCCATCATCGGCAAGCCGATCCAGATCAGCAATATCTTGTGTACGATTGTCGGCGTAGCTCCTCCGGGTTTTGTAGGATGCCTCATCGGGTTGCGAACCGACCTTTGGGCTCCCTTGGTTTATGGCAGCAGCTATTTCCGCCAGAGGGGCAATTATTGGCTCAACGTTTTCGGGAGGCTCAAGCCGGGAGTGGATCGCCGGCAGGCTCAGGACGAATTGAATCTGCTGATGCAGCAGATTGTCCAACAGTATCCCGATTCGCATCGCGGCCCGAACCGGATTACGCTGGACCCTCTTTGGCGTTCGCCCTTCGGAGCCAACATTTATCTCTACAAGACCCTGCCGCTATTGCTGGGGCTGGCGGCAGTGCTGCTGTTGCTTGCGTGTACGAACGTCGCCAACCTCCTGCTCGTGCGTTTGGTGCCGCGCAGGCGTGAAATAGCCCTGCGCTTGGCCATGGGAGCCAGCCGCGCGCGCCTGGTGCGCCAACTGCTGGTGGAGAGCCTGCTGCTCGCTTTGGCCGGCGGTGCAATCGCATGGCTGCTGACCACGTGGACGGCGGGGACGTTTGCGACCTTCTTCCCGCCCACGACCCTGCCTCTCAGGCTCAACGGCCAGGCGAACCACAGCGTGCTGCTGGCAACGCTGCTGATCTCAATTTTCACTGCCATGGTGTTTGGGGTGCTTCCGGCGCTGCGCACTTCGCACCTGGCGCCACTGGCCGTCCTGAAAGAAGAAGAGGGCAGAGTGTCCGGCAGCATCCACCGCTCGCGGCTTTCGAAGGGAATGGTGGTGGCCCAGATCGTGCTTTCGCTGCTGCTGCTGATTGCTGCCGGGCTTTTTGCCCGCAGCTTCCAGAACGAGCAGCGCTCTGACCCGGGCTTTGACCCAAGCCACGTTCTGGTTGCTTCCTACGACCTTGGCCCCACCGGTTATTCCCAGGCGCAGGGGATAACTTTTGACCAGAGCCTCCTTGCCAGGCTCCGGGCGCTGCCCGGCGTCCAGTCTGCGACGCTGGCGGACTTCTCGCCGCTCAGTTTCACGATCCACAGCGCCCCTGTCGTGCCCGAAGGGTACATCCCCCGGCCACACGAATTGATGGATGTTGATAGCGCCATTGTGGGCCCGGACTACTTTGAAACCCTGCGAACTCCTCTTGTGGCCGGGCGCGGCTTTACCGCCCAGGACAACGAGAAATCTCAACTGGTCGCCATCGTCAATCAGGAGTTTTGCAAGCGCTACTGGCCGGGGCAGGATGCCATCGGCAGAAGCGTCAGTTTCTATGGCCGCTCGTTTACCATCGTCGGCGTGGCCCGCAACGCCAAGTACCGGCTCCTGCATTACGCACCGGCGCCCGCCATCTTTCTCTCCCTTTACCAGGAATACCGCAGCCAGGTGACGATTCACTTGCGCGTGGCAGGAGCGCCGGAGGCCTTCGCTTCCGCAGTTGGCAAGAGCGTTGATGAGATTAACCCCGACTTGCCTCTGTTCAACGTGACCACGCTCAAGGCCAGCATGCAGTTTGGAAGCGTCTTCGAGCGGCTTGCTGCCACTCTGGTGGGCGCGTTTGGCTTGCTGGCGCTGGTGCTGGCCGCAGTGGGCATTTACGGTGTGGTCGCTTTTTCGACACGCCAGCGCACGCACGAGATTGGCATTCGCATGGCGCTCGGGGCGAAACGCAGAGACGTCCTGAACCTGGTGATGGGGCAGGGGCTGAAACTGGCATTGATTGGAGTTGCCGCAGGCGTTGCCGGCTCGCTTGCCTTGACGCGCTTTCTGTCGAGCCTGCTCTACGGCGTCGAGCCGACCGACCCGCTTACATTCATTGTTGTATCGGTTGTTTTGGTCGCTGTCGCGCTGCTGGCGTGCTACGTCCCCGCGCGGCGCGCAACAAAGGTGGATCCCATGGTGGCGCTGAGATACGAATGATGAATTACCAGGAATGAAAGGCGAATTCTGAGTTCGGGGTGATGAGTTATGATTTGAAAGTTACCAGCCGCCGGATTTCTTCAACCTGGAACCTGGAACTTATTATTACGACCGCTTGCGGAGGAGGAACCGATGGAAGACACAGGAGTAGGTTTGATCAAGCTGGACGGGGTCAACAAGGTTTTCTACACCGAGGAACTGGAGACGCACGCGCTCTCCGGCGTCCATCTGGACATCAATAAAGGAGAATACGTCTCGATTGCCGGCCCCTCTGGCTGCGGCAAGTCCACGCTGCTCTCGCTGATCGGCCTGCTTGATACCCCCACCGACGGGAAATATTGGCTGAACGGCAAGCCGGTGGAAGAACTCGGCCTGGGCGAGCGGTCTCGCATTCGCAATCGCGAGGTCGGTTTCATCTTCCAGAGTTTCAACCTGATCGGCGACCTGAACGTTTTTGAAAACGTCGAGCTGCCGCTCACCTATCGCGGCATGCCGAATGCGGAACGCAAGCGGCGCGTGCAGGAAGCGCTCGAGCGCGT
>JAJYJL010000201.1 GCA_021789565.1 Acidobacteriota bacterium | reverse complement strand
GCTTGAGATCTTCCAGGACGCCCGCGGGCTTGGGCAACTCAGTCCGGCCTGGCTGCGGCTTCTGGCCGATGATTATTATCGCCTCGGGATGGCGAACGATGCGCTGCGGGCTCTCGACCGCTGGGCAGCCCTCGACCCCAAGGACGCTCGCATTGATCTCTATCGCGGCCAGGCGTATGTGCTTGAAGGCCAATGGGACAAGGCCCTCGAGTTTTTCGTGAGCAGCATTGCGAAGTCAAACCGGAATCCGCTCGCTTATTTTGAAATGGGGAAAATCTTGTACAAAAAAAACCAACAGTCGGCCGCCAAGCAGGCCCTGTTGAAAGCAGTGAGCGAGGACAGGAATAATCCCGATTATGTTTCCGAGCTTGCGTTAGTGGACGTGACCATGAACGATCCAAACGGTGCGATCAAGCGCCTTCAAAGCGTGGTGTCGGAAGGGACCCGATTTCCAAACATTTTCTACGTCCTGGGAACAGCCTACCGCAGCAAGGGTGACCGGGCGCGCGCGGCCGAATATATGGCGAAGTTCCAGCAGGCAACCGCAGCCAACCGGGACCGAAAGGAGCGAACGTTGACGGCGGAACGCCCGCTTGCGCAGGCGGAGCGCGAACTGGTGCAAGGGCACGCGGCGGCAGCCCGCGCGCTTTTCGAAAAGGCCGCCCGGCTCAACCCGAATCGCTGGGAAGCTCACGCTTTTCTCGCCGACATGTTCTTGAAGGAGGGCAAGCTCGATCTTGCCTATCCGCACCTGCTCAAGATGGAGCAGATCGATTCCTACTCCGCTGTGGGCAATTTTCTCATGGCCAGGTACTGGTTCAAGCTCGGCGACTACGAGCGGGCAAAGGCTTATGCAGAAAAAGTGCGCGCCATCCGGCCTGATAATTCCGAGGTGCATGCTTTTCTGGCAAGGGTCTATTTGCGCATGGGCGAAAAGCAACAGGCGCTTCGGGAAGAGAGGAGCGCTTCTGGCCTTGCGCCCAACCACCGCAGCCTGGAAGTCGGCGATCGGAGCGCCGGGGCAAGCAAACGCAATTAGGAGCGTTAGACTAATCGGTTAACATCCTCATGCCGAGAGTCTGATATCAGGCTGGCTTGTTCTCTGCTGACATCAGCCGGGAGCTCACGACGGATAAGCTGAACCGTCGTGAGCTCTTACAACGTGCCGGATTAGGCGTGGTGACGGCGGCTCTGAGCGGTTTATCCGCTCCAACTCGCATCGTTGCGGAGGGACCTGGAGATGCCGGGCTGTCCGTCCTGCTGCCGGTGGCGTTGAGTTGCGAGTATCTGGCAGACCCGCTATGAATCGACGCGGCCAGGACGCGCTGGACGCGGGAAAAACGGAAGAAGCGCGGTCATTGTTTGAACAGGCCACAAAAGAGGATCCGCGGCGATGGGATGCCCACGGTTATCTGGCGGAAATGTATCTCGATTCCGGCGATTTCGAGCGCGCCTACAGCCATCTGGAATGGATGCAGAAAATCTATCCGCAGTCCGTGGTGGGCAATTACCTGATGGCCCGATACTGGGTCCTCAAAAAGGGCTACCAGCAGGCCCTGCCCTATGCGCTGAAAGCCAAGCACACCATGCCCGACAACTCCGAACTCCGGAGCCTGCTGGCCGCCATCTACTCGCACCTGGGTGAAAAGCAGAAAGCCGAACTGGAATTGAAGGCGGCGGCCCGTCTGGCGGCAGACAGCGCTCACGCGCAGGAGGACGCCGACCAGTTGAAAACTCCCAGGCAGGAAATCATCTCCACCCGGCCGCCGCGCTGAAATCATCTTTTTCAGCCAGCCTCGGCCGGGCTTACACGGCCGCCGTGTGGGCAGTCAGCAGCACCTTCAGCGTTTCGCCCGGAATTCAAATCGGCTGCGCCCCCTGCGCGATTTCTTCTCTTAATTAAAATTTAATGCCGGCACGTCGGCGGTCAATTTTCAAAACGCTGTGCACTGAGAATCCAGAATCGGTTAGAATTTGAATAACATGTCAGTTGGCGGGGGGCTGTTGCTTTCCTGTTGCGCACTGGACAAGCGGCCCAAACCTGCTGCGGATAAATTGAAGATCGAGGCGATGCCAGTGGCTGATCCGCAGGGCGGACAGACTGATCCTGCCCAAACGTGGTACAAAGACGCGATTTTCTACCAGCTCCACGTCCGCGCTTTCCAGGACAGCGACGGCGACGGCATCGGCGATTTTCGGGGTCTCACCCAGAAACTGGATTACATTCAGGAACTGGGCGCCACCGTCATTTGGCTTCTCCCTTTTTATCCCTCGCCTTTGAAAGACGATGGATACGACATCGCCGATTACTTCAGCGTCCATCCCAGCTACGGAACTCTCGATGATTTCAAGGTGTTCCTGGAAGAAGCCCACTCGCGCGGATTAAGGGTGATTACGGAGCTGGTGGTGAACCACACTTCAGACCAGCACCCCTGGTTCCAGCAATCCCGCAGTTCGCCGGATAATCCTTATCGCGACTGGTACGTCTGGAGCGAAACGGACGATCGCTACCGCGGCGTGCGCATCATCTTTGTTGACACGGAAATGTCGAACTGGGCCTGGGACCCCATCTCCAAATCGTATTACTGGCACCGCTTCTTCAGCCATCAGCCCGATCTGAATTATGACAATCCGCAGGTCCGTGAAGAGGTTTGGAACGTCATGAAGTTCTGGCTGGCGATGGGGGTCGACGGCTTCCGGCTGGACGCGGTCCCTTACCTGGTGGAGCGGGAAGGCACGAACTGCGAGAACCTTCCCGAGACCCACGAGATCCTGAAGGACCTGCGCCGGCGGCTGGACGAAAATTTTCCCAACCGCATGCTGCTGGCGGAGGCCAACCAGTGGCCCCAGGACCTGGGACCTTACTTCGCCGACGGCAATGAATTCCACATGGCGTTTCATTTTCCGCTGATGCCCCGGATGTTTATGGCCATCAAGCTGGAAGACCGCAAGCCGATCATTGAAATTCTCAACCTGACGCCCCAGATTCCCGAAAATTGCCAGTGGGCAATCTTCCTTCGCAACCACGATGAGCTGACGCTCGAGATGGTCACCGACGAAGAACGCGACTACATGTACGATGAATACGCCAAAGACAGGATTGCCAAACTCAATGTGGGCATCCGACGGAGGCTGGCGCCGCTGCTGGACAACGACCGCCGGCGCATCGAGCTGATGAACGGCATGCTCCTCTCGCTCCCCGGCACTCCCATCGTCTACTACGGGGATGAAATCGGCATGGGTGACAACATCTATCTGGGCGACCGCAACGGCGTCCGCACGCCCATGCAGTGGAACGGAGGCTGGAACGGCGGATTTTCAACCACCGACCCCGAACGTCTCTATTCCCCGTTGATCTCAAACGCCGTGTACGGCTACCAGGCCATCAACGTGCTGTCCCAGCAACGATCGGAGCATTCACTGCTCTCCTGGATGCGAACGATTGTAAGATTGCGCAAGGCAAGCTCGGTCTTTGGGCGTGGAAGCATCGAATTTTTGGACCCGGAAAATCACCGCGTCCTCGCCTATATCCGGCAGTGGCAAAACAGCCGTATTCTTGTGGTCAACAATCTTTCGAGTTCCGCGCAGGCGGCGGAACTCGATCTCAAGCAGCTAAGGGGATATATCCCCATTGAAATGTTTGGAGGCAATCCGTTTCCGCGAATCGGAGAGCTTCCTTACCTGTTAACACTGGGTCCGTATCAATTTTACTGGTTCCGGCTGCGCCGGTTTTAGCCCCTCACCAGGCATCAGTAAACGGTGAGGCGCGGTCCAGGATCCCGGAGGAAGGGCGTTGGCCGAGGAAACTTTTCTCTCGGATGAGTTTGTCCGCAAGCTCACGGCGGTCGGCGAAGTGGACATCCTTGTCGGTGTGCCCACCTTCAACAATCGGGGCACCATTGAAAAGGTGGTCAATGCCATCCAACTGGGGTTGGTGAAGTATTTCCCCCGCGAGCGCGTGGTGCTGATCAATCCGGACGGCGGTTCCAATGACGGGACTCCCGAAGCCGTCAAAAATGCCTCCATCCCGGACTTCCGCAGCCTGCTTTCCTCCAGCCCTCTGCGCACCATCCACCGGATTTCAACCACCTACGGCGGAGTGGACGGCAGAAGCAGCTCCTGGCGCATCATCATGGCGGCGGCAGACCTGCTGAGGGCCAGGGCCTGCGCCGTGGTATCGCCGGACCTCGAAAGCATCACGCCCGAGTGGGTGGAAGCGCTGGTCCGCCCCATCTACAAGGAACAATTTGACCTCGTCACCCCCATCTATCACCGGCACAAGTACGACGGCCTGCTGGTCAAGAACATCATTGCCCCCACCATCCGCTCCGTTTACGGCTTAAAGGTCCGCGAACCGGTCGGCGGTGAATTTGGCTTCTCCGGCCGGCTGGCGTGCCACTACATGGAACAGGATGTATGGCACGAAGAATTTGTCCGCGCCCGCACGGAAATCTGGATGACCACCCGGGCCATTGCGGACGGGTTCAGGCTTTGCCAGTCGTTCCTGGGGCCCAAGATCCACGCCCCGGAGTCCTCGGCGCAGAACATTGTGGCCACCATTCAAGACGCCCTCGGGGCGCTCTTCCGCTGCATGGAAACCCAGGAATCCTACTGGGTTTCCCGGACCGAGCCACCCCAGCCGGTGCCGGTCTTCGGCTTCGAATACAGTTCCGGACTCGAACCACGACGCGTCAACAGGAAAAGGATGCTGACGATGTTCAAGAACGGCATCAGCCAGTTGACCCCCATCCTCGAATCCATCCTTTCAGCAGAAACACTCAGGGAGATCCAGGGGGTCTCGCAGCAGGATGAAAAGCACTTCCGTTTCCCAGACGAACTCTGGGTGAAAACGATTTATGAATTCGCCGCTTCCTACCACCACTCGGTCATCAACCGGGAGCACCTCCTCCAGGCCTTGACGCCCATTTATCGCGGGCGCATCTATTCGGTCGTCCTGGAGAGCCAGCGCGCCGACGCTGAACAGATCGAACGGCGGATTGAAGTGTTGAGCCAGGAGTACGAAAGGTTGCGGCCTCAACTGGTGGAGAAGTGGGCCCGGAAAGCGTGAGGTGAATTATGGGACAGCTTATTCTCAACACACTCAGCCAGACGCTGGGAAATTTCTTCAACGCGCTTGCCTTGTTTCTGCCGCGCGTCCTGTCGATGCTGGTGATCATTGTCGCGGGCTTTCTGGTGGCCCTGGTCCTCAAAGTGATCGTCCGCAGGATCTTCGGCATCGCCAGCTTCCGGAAGTATTGCGACTCGGCGGGGATCACCCAGATGATGCGCAAGGCCGCCCTGCCGCCTCCGGTCGAGTTCCTGGGCCAGGTGGTGTTCTGGGTGGTCTGGATCGTCTTCATCGTCCTGGGAGTGGACGCGCTCGGGATCAGCGCCCTGCGGGAACAGATCTCCAGGTTCTTCATGTTCCTCCCCCAGATTTTCGTGGCCATGGTCGTCCTCTTTATCGGATTGCTGATCGCCAATTTCTTTTCCCGCGCCACCCTGCTGGCCGCCACCAACGCCAATTATCCTTCGGCCAGGCTGCTGAGCAGTCTGGTGCGCCTGCTCATCATCGTTTTCTTTGTCACCATGGCCCTGGAACAGATCGGCCTGGGGCGCCGCGTGGTCCTCATTGCCTTTTCCATCGCCTTCGGCGCTGTGATGATGGGCACGGCCATCGCCTTTGGACTGGGCGGCCGCGACGTCGCCAGGCGGTTTCTGGAAAAAAAGTTCGTGCAGGAAGACGAGGCCCCTGAAAAGGACGAGGATATCTCGCCACTCTAGCCGCGCCCTTTGCAGCAATGCCCGGTGGGAACACCTGGTGGTTCCGGGTGTCGCACACGCCACGGCCTTGGCGATGAACGCCTGGTTCCCTGGCGTTTTCGACCTGCTATAATGTTTCACCGGAGGCAGTCGCGCAGGCATGAAATTAGGAATCGATTTCGGGACAACCCGGATGGTGGCCGCATTTGTGGACCGCGGCAACTATCCGGTGGTCGTCTTCGAGGCGCCGGACGGAAACTCCTTTGAATGGTTTCCGCCGCTGGTGGCCGTGAAGGGCCAGGAGAGGCGCTACGGGTGGGAAGCCTGGGCGGCGCAGGAAGAAGCCGGATGGACGGTGGTGCGCTCCCTCAAGCGCGGCCTGGATTATGCCGGGCCCGGCACCCTGGTCCAGATCGGCGAGCAGCAGATTCCCATGAAGGACCTGCTTCGTGAACTGGCGGCGGCCCTTCGCAAGGCTCTGCTGGAAAGTTCCACCCTGCCGGCCGCAAACGACGAGACGCTTGACGTAATGCTGGGCGTCCCGGCCAACGCCAACAGCAACCAGCGCTTTCTCACCGCGGAAGCCTTCCGCCAGGCGGGGTTCAACGTGGTCGGCCTGCTGAATGAGCCCTCGGCCGCCAGCATCGAGTTTGGCCACCAGAAGCGCACCTCGCACCAGTTCAGTGAAAAAATGCGCATCCTGGTTTACGACTTTGGCGGCGGCACGTTTGACGCCTCGCTGGTGGAACTGGATGAGCGCCAGCACGTCGTTATTTCCTCCGAAGGCATTCCCACCCTGGGCGGTGACGACTTTGACGAAGTCCTCGCCGGCCTGGCCCTCGAGGCGGGAGAGATCAGCGTGGTGGATCAGGACAGCCTTTCGCAGGCCGAGATGTTCCGCCTGCATGAAGAGTGCCGCCAGAAAAAAGAGAGCCTGCACCCCAACACCCGCCGCATCGTCATCGACCTGGGCAACGTGCGGGCGGGCTGGCCCCAGGTGACGGTGGCCATCGCTGATTTTTACGGCCGTTGCCGCCCGCTGGTGGAAGAAACCTTGCACGCCACCGAAGATCTGCTGGGAACATACGGCATCACTCCCGGCGGCGCGCCGCACGCCGAAGAGCAGCGCCTGGAGGCGCTTTACATGACCGGCGGAGGCAGCGAGCTGCCGCTGGTGGGCCGCATGCTTCGCGAGAGTTTCGGGCGGCGGGTGCGGCGTTCGGCTTATACGCGCGCGGCTACGGCCATCGGATTGGCCATCCAGGCTGACGCCACCGCGGGCTACGTCCTGCGCGACAAATTTACGAGGCACTTCGGGGTGTGGCGCGAGGCGGAAGCGGGACACCGCATCATCTTCGATCCGCTGTTCACCAAAGGCACTCCGCTGCCCGGCCCCTCCGATCCGCCGCTGCTCAATTCCCGGCGCTACTTCCCGGTCCACAACATCGGCCACTTCCGCTATCTCGAATGCACGCACCTCACCGACGACGGCCGCCCCGCAGGCGACATCACCATCTGGGACGACATCCGCTTTCCTTTCGATCCCTCGTTGCGCGAGAATGCCGCGCTGGAGCAGGTTCCCGTGGGCTACCTGAACAATGGGCGCCGCTCGGAGGCGGAAGAAAGCTACGCCTGCGACGGCAGCGGCGGGGTGACGGTGACTATCGCCAACCTGGCGGAAGATTACCATCGCAGCTACCGGCTGGGACGCTGGGCCACTTCTGAAGCCCTGGTGGTGCCCGGCCGCAAAAAACGCCCAGCCGAAGAGAAAAAGGTCAGGCGCAGCGGATAGCGCCGGCTGGCGCTCCCATCGCGCCTTTCGCGATGCCGGCCTTTCAGGAGGGCACGGCTTCAGCCGTGCCGTTATAGCTGCGGATTGGGGAGGCGGCTTTAGCCGCTGAAGGACGTTGGGCGGGTGGCGCGCATATCGCGCCTTTCCCAATGCCGGCCTTTCAGGAGGGCACGGCTTCAGCCGTGCCGTTATAGTTGCGGATTGGGCAGGCGGCTTTAGCCGCTGAAGGACGTTGGACGGCTGGCGCTGATATCGCGCCTTTCGCGATGCCGGCCTTTCAGGGCGTGCGAGTTATTTTCTGTTTACGACCCAAACAAAGTCTGAGGAACAAAAAATGCGAATTGCCATCGGCGCCGATCACGCCGGCTTCGAGATGAAGCAAGACCTGGCCGCTCAGATCCGCGAGCTTGGGCACAACGTTCTCGACCTGGGTGCGCACCAGTTCGACCCTTCCGACGATTACCCGGATTTTGCCGAGGCGGTCGGCAAGGCCGTCGCCGGCGGCAAGGCGGAGCGCGGCGTGCTCATCTGCGGCAGCGGCGTGGGAGTTTCGGTAGCCGCCAACAAGATGCCCGGAATTCGCGCCGCCGTCTGCCACGACGCCTATTCGGCGCACCAGGGCGTCGAGCATGACAACATGAACGTGCTCGTCCTCGGCAGCCGCATCATTGGCCCTGAACTCGCCCGCGAACTGGTCCGGACCTACCTTGCCGCCCGGTTCTCCGGCGAGGAACGCCACTGCCGCCGCCTGGCCAAGGTGGACGCCATCGAACGGCGCCACTTCGCTTCCCAATCCCCCCCATCAAAGGGGTAGCGCGACCTCCGGGGTTGTGGCTCTTCTTGGAGTGAGAGAGCCCGATCTCGCCTTCCCCCAGGTTGATTTGTGGCACGGGCATCTTGCCCGTGGTCCCGTGGCTGGCGCATCAGACGCTTGCCTTGTAGTATCTGCGTTCTCGCGCAGCGAGAGGCACTTGTTTTTTCCCGTTCCAGCCCATCGCTGTCATTGCGGTGGCTCGACCCTGCCTTTTTCATTCTTCATAATTCAGAATTCATAATTCGCTTTGTTCCCGGCCGCCACGCACCGCTGGGGTTTGAAGACTATGCCGGTGTCATTCATTGGTTTCTTCCTCCAGGGCCTGCTCATCCGTTCCATTCCAGCATCGGACTTCAAGTGCACTTGAAGTCAAGCGGAAATTTCATTAGGCTGAGCCTATGAATAATGTGCTGACGATTGGCGAGCTTGCAAAACGCAGCGGAGTGGCGGCTTCGGCATTGCGCTACTACGAAGACCGGGGATTGGTCCGGTCCGACCGCAACACGGCCGGGCATCGCCGCTACCCACGCTCCGTGCTGCGCCGGGTGGCCTTCATCGTCTTCGCGCAAAAAATCGGGCTGACGCTGGAAGAAATCGGCAAAGAGCTGGCCAGGCTGCCCCGGAACCGCGTGCCGGAAGCCGCGGACTGGGCCAGGCTCTCGGCCGGCTGGTCGCGGTATATCGATCAGCGCATCGCAATGCTCGAGCGGCTGCGCGCCGGCCTCACCCGCTGCATCGGCTGCGGGTGCCTGTCACTCGACCGCTGCCGGCTCGCAAACCCCAACGACCGCGCAAGCCGCCGCGGAACCGGCCCGCGCTTCTGGGTCGAATCGCGAAGGCAGCCGGCCTAAAGCCTTCTCGCTCTCCTGGCCCGGTTGGAGAAGTGGATTGATCGAACCAGCCGCAGCCTGCCGGTGAGAGTGGACACGTCGTCCGGATACCCGCTTCACAGTGTCGCAATCCAGCGAACACTTTCCCCATTCTGCAATCTTGAATCGTGTCCTTTCGGCAATGCTGCGTGACTTGAGCTGACGGAAGTTGTTAACCCGAAGTTCCAGGAGTGTGGAGGCAGGATGGTACTGATTCGGGGAGGGATAAGCGCAGAGTTAGCCCAACTTTCGCATGTCGGGGCCATTCCGAACGAAATTTGAGCTAGCGGCGGGTGCAACTGTTTCCGAATCAGCGCGCGCTCGGTGAAATGCGGTTGTAGTGCCGACCTACCC
>JAJYJL010000200.1 GCA_021789565.1 Acidobacteriota bacterium | reverse complement strand
TCTTATGCGCCCGGGCGGGGATCGAAGGTCTTCGTGTGCTGGGGCGGATGACGACTGCTACCGGTTTGAAGTCGGTGGTGGCCACTGGATCTTTGGCGGCGACCCCTCCGTCCACCGTCTTGTGCGTTCGATCACGGAGGTTCGCTCCTACGCAAGAAAGTCCTCGGTGTTTCTTCCGCAGAAAGGTATCCTGGTACCCTACCCCATCCAGAACCATCTGGGGAGCCTGGGCAGCGAACTTGCCGACCGGTGTTTACGTGAGATTGTTGAGGCTGCCAACACGCGGCAGAAGATTCGCACGATGGGTGACTGGCTGCGGGCGAGCTTTGGTCAGACTTTGTGCGAACTCTTCTTCTTCCCGTTCCACGACCTGTACACCGCGGGCCTCTACAAAGAGATTGCTCCTCAAGACGCGTACAAGTCACCGGTTAACCTGGACCATGTCATCCAGGGAACTGGCAGCGCCTCTCCTGCTGTCGGGTATAACACGTCCTTCATTTACCCGGCGGAAGGGCTGAATGTGCTTGCTGGAAGAATGGCCGCGTCATGCGATGTTCATTACTGCAAGCGCGCGACAAAGATCAATCCAGATGATAAAGAGGTCCTCTTCACAGACGGAAGCAAGGTCTGGTACGAGGCGCTGATCTCTACCCTCCCGCTGAATCGAACCATGGAAATGGCGGGACTTCATGTTGCAGCAAAGCCTGATCCCTCACCCTCTGTGCTGGTGCTCAATATTGGAGCCACCAGGGGACCGAGCTGCCCGCAAGACCACTGGGTTTATGTGCCCGCCAGCAAGGCTGCATTTCACCGCGTGGGATTTTACAGTAACGTGGACACTTCATTCCTTCCGAAATCTTCCCGAGGACGTGGCGAACGCGTGAGCATCTACGTA
The DNA here is from genome assembly GCA_021789565.1 of Acidobacteriota bacterium. The sequence goes on along the minus strand of JAJYJL010000200.1, from coordinate 8,712 downwards.
GAACGCGCCTACCCGGAAGGCAGGAAGCCGGATGCCGGTGAAATATCGGCTTACAGCCGGAACGTTATCCAGGAATTGCAGGATTGGGGCTGGGTACGCGACGTGGACGTGATGGACCCAACCTGGATCGAGGTGGCGTATACGTGGTCGTGGGCCGGGTCCCAATGGAGACAGCAGGCGATTTCCGCCCTGGAGTCTTATGACATCTACCCTGTTGGGCGATACGCGCGCTGGGTGTTCCAGGGCATTGCAGACTCTATTCGCGACGGGTTGATGGCCGGAGCAGCGATGAAAGCATCCCAACGAAGAAGTGCCGAAGAAGCGCATCCACGGCAGGAAAGTTCTCAAGGCACCGTCTAGCATGTTCGAAGGCCTCAAGCCATTACTTCGCCGGGGGTTGAGAAGTACCGTCGGCAAGAACGCGCTCTCCCTCTATTCCATTCAGTTCGCCAATTACCTCATGCCATTGATCACGGTTCCGTATCTGGTGCGCGTTCTGGAGGCCGAGAGGTTCGGAACACTGGCCTTCGGGCAAGGATTGATGGCGTATTTCAGCGCTCTCGTAAGTTACGGCTTCGACTGGTCCGCCACACGGAAGATCTCAGTAGACAGGGACAAGGCGGACGTCGTCAGCCGCGTGACGGCAAACGTCTGGGGAGCGAAATTGTTGCTTTGTATTTTGAGCTTCGCAAGCCTGCTCCTGCTCATTCAACTGGTGCCAAGGGTGCGTGAAGTTTCCACCCTCATGATCGTATTGTTTGGAGGGGTCCTGGGCAGTGTATTCTTCCCGACCTGGCTGTTTCAGGGTTTGGAAAGGATGGGCCCTATTTCGGCGATTAACCTTTCGCTTCGGTCCCTGGTGGTGGTGGGAATGTTCGTCCTCGTGCGGAAGCCACAGGATTTCATCATTTATGCAGGGCTCAGCTCCGCTGCAGCCATCATTGCGGGGCTGGCGGGAATTGGGGTTGCGTTCTACACGTTTGACCTGCGGCTCACCTGGCCCACGTGGGCGGGAATCTGGGAAAGCCTTCGGGAAGGGTGGGTCCTTTTCCTCTCCAATTCTGCAATTGTTTTCTATACTTCCGGGAATGCTTTTATCCTGGGCTTGATGGCTAGCGATACGATGGTGGGTTACTTCACCGCCGGCGAGAAAATCATCCGGGCAGCGGTCAACCTGTTGGGACCCTTGTCGCAGGCCCTATTCCCAAGATTCAGCAGGCTGGCAGAGGAATCCAAGGCCAGAGCCCTCCGCTGGGGGAGGAAGCTTCTCTTTGCCATGGGGGGAACCGGACTGCTGATGTCCGTAGGCACTCTTGCAGGGGCCAGCTTTATCGTAAAAGTCGTGCTGGGGTCAAACTACCAGCCGTCCGTCTCCATTGTCCGCATTCTTGCGCTGGTGCCTTTTCTAGTTGCTGTGAGCAGTGTACTGGGCGTTCAACTGATGATTCCCTTCGGGCGCGAGAAGGCGGTCCTTATTGCAGTCCTGGGAGCGGGATGCATTAATGTTGCACTCGCCTCGCTGCTCGCGCCGATGTGGAAAGCCGACGGAATGGCCCTCTCGGTGCTTTTGGCAGAATGCTTTGTCATGGTGGCGCAGTTTGCCTATTTGTGGAAGGTTAAACTGAACCCCCTTCAGAAATCGGAAATTGCTACGGGGTGAAGTAACAAGCTTGGTTTTTGCCCCAAACACGATGAAGAAATGACCGATGCCATCCCAGGCGGGTGTGGCCGGGAATTACGGGTCACTTGGTAAGATGGTCAAGAACAAAAAATGATCAAAGAAACTTCCGGCAACCAGCCCAAAATTGCGGCCGTGGTGGTCACGTACAACCGGCGCGCGCTGCTCGAGGGTTGCCTTAACGCCCTCCTCCAACAGGATCGCCCCCTCGATGAAATCCTGGTGATCGATAACGCATCCACCGATGACACGGCAGAAATAATAGCGAAAAAGTATAATGACAAAGTTACCCATGTTCGGCTGGAGGAGAACGTGGGGGGAGCAGGTGGGTTTTATGAAGGTATCCGCCTGGCATACGAAAAAGGCCACGACTGGATCTGGGTGATGGACGATGACGTGGAGCCCTTGGCTGACGCGCTGCGAGTATTAACCGAGTCCCCTGCGTTCAACGACCCATCCGTGGGGTTCCTGGCGGCCCTTGTGCTTGACTCGAATCTGAATGCTCAAATTTCACCCTTCAGACGGTTCAATCGGCTGATGGCAGCCTGCCCGGCAATTGACGAGGGTTCACTGGATCGCCCCCTTGTGCCCATTGAAGCAGCAGGTTTTCTTGGGGGTATGGTTCGGCGAGAGGCCATTGACGCGGTCGGGTTTCAGCTCAAAGACCTGTTCATTTACTGGGACGACACAGAGTTTATCTATCGTATTTCCAGGCGATTTAAGGTCTTCCTGGTTCCGGCCAGCAAAGTCGTCCACAGATATGTTTGGGTGCCCCCGCCACGAAGGAGCATCCTGGGGATCAAAGTAAAAGGTTCGACGGTGCCGGTGTCTCAAACCTGGCGGTTCTATTACAATCTACGTAACTCGATTTTCATAAGAACGCGATACGTGAAGCCGTGGCTGGCCCCTTTGATTCCCGTGCTGGCCGTAACAAAACCACTTGGAGCCGCGCTCCTCTTCAATGATCATAAGTTTGCCTGGTGCAGGATTTATTGCCAGGCAGCTATCGACGGAGTTCTTGGCCGGCTCGGCAAGCGGATTAACCCGTAAGAAAGAGCGGCTCGGAATTTCCAGCCAGGCGCTTTGGAAAAGAGCGAAAGCGCTTGAAATTGTGACATGAGAGTCAGTGGCTACGACAATACAATCCTCGAAAAGTCGCTGCTGTATGCGAAGACGCTGTTCACTGCCCGGGATGCGAAAAGCTTTTGTAAGGCATTCCTGGTTAAACTGGAAGACGAGTTGCTTGTCGAAAGATTGGGGTACGCGAGAAGGTTTGGGGCCGTAAAGCGGGACGTCGTGAATTTCGATATCTCCTTTTATTGCGACAACCACGCTGTATCTATTTACTACGAAATTTTCGGGGTGTGTGCATATACCTTCTTCCGGGATTTTATGCCTGGCAATGGTGACATTGTGGTTGACCTCGGTGCCAATCAGGGAATATTCACATGCTACGCGGCAAAGCGGGCCCAACGCGGCTGGGTGTACGCCGTTGAACCAGACGCGGAAAACCTGTCATGGCTTAAGGCGCATCTGGAGTTGAATCATATTTCCAATGCAACCGTAGTCCCCAAGTGCGCCGGGGATCATACTGGCAAGTCCTACTTTAGAAAAGGGGATTCAAGCGGGACGGGGTGCGTGGTTGACGCAAGCGAACACGGTCCTGACATTGTAGAAGTGGATCAGGTCACCCTGGAGGATCTGATGGCGGCGTACGGGCTCCCGAAGATTGACCTGCTGAAAATTGATGTCGAGGGTTTTGAGGCTAAGGTCCTTTCGGGAGCACACGGGCGGCTTGGATCAATCCGGAGAATTGTTCTCGAGTATCATTCCCCTGCACTTGGCCAGGAGGTTGCGGAGATCCTCCAGGAAAAGGGGTTTCGAATGCGGCAAGCGCCCGGTTCGATTCGCTCACACATCTTATATTTCGAGAACAATGCACTCTGCCCGGTCCAATAGGAAATCAGCGTGAATGAATTTACGGTTTCCGTCGGCGTCTTTGCAATTATTGCCCTGATAGTCTGGCGATATAAGACCGTATTTTGCCTCCCCTTTTTCTGGGCGGCCCTCTTTGCGTTCATCTATCTGGGTCTTCTGCAAATCCGTGCCGAGTCCGGGGGGTCATCCTACCTATATGCAGCCGAGGGCTTTGGAATGTTCTTCCTGGGGCTGCTCATGGCCGATTTTCTCTTTTCCCTTCGTTCCATAGCCGGAAAGATCAAGAAACAAGGCCGGCATGTTCGTCGTGGACCGCCGGCGGCCCATTCAAAACCTTCTCAAGAGCCCAAACCTACCAGAATCAATCTGCTGTTTCCACCCTTACCCTTGAGTGTGGGCTTGTTCGTATCGCTTGCTGCGGCGACGTTTGTGACGATCATCTTCTTTGCTGATCAGGGATTCCCGATCCTGTCGAGCAATCCTGCCCTCGCCTGGGTTCAATCCACCAGTGGTTTGGTCAACCGGCTCATGAGCGTATTCGGTCCAGGTTGTTATGCGGTCCTGGGACTCATGGCCTGGGCCCTTCACCGCGAGACGGGTTCCCGCATGGCAAAGGGGATGATGTATCTGGGGCTTGGCCTTTCAATCGTCGCCGACGGACTGCTTGCCACCAAGAGCGCAGCGATCATGGTTTTTGTCTGGTTTAATCTCCTGCTTTTCTATATGAACAAAAAAAGGGAACTGTGGAAAACCCTATTGCCCCTGATTGTCGTCGTTGTTCCCGCATCGGCTGCAATTGTCGCGGTCCGGATGGTATCAACCCAGGGATACTGGCAGGCTGAAGGCATCTATGGAACCTATTATGAACGGCTTACAACCATAGCAGCGGAGCCCCTGGACTTCACCTTCAAGTATATGGATCGATTCGGCGCCCCGATGCACGGCCAGGCGCTGCGTTTCGAATTGAGGCGGATCCGCGAGCAACTGACAGGAGCGCCCAAAACGCCTGTGATTACGGAGTTTGTGTACAACCTAATGGAGGGCCTGCCCCCTGGCAAAGTAGATTTGTCGGTAACATTGACGCCCCAGGGGACAGGATACATAGAGTGGGGAATGGCGGGCCTGTTGTTATATTCCTTTCTTCAAGGGCTGGGATTTGGGCTGGTCCATCGTTATCTTTTCCGTAAAGAAACGTTGAACCTGGTCACGCTCGTTCTCTGGGGTGGAATAGTCAGTTATTGTATCCAGTTGAGCAGCACAGGAATACTCCTTGTCGGGCTTGAGGGTATTGTTCTGGCTGCAGTTCCCCCTTTGGTTCTGCTCCTCCCTTTTTGCGCCTTCTTCCTGTTGCCGATGGCCCGAAGATATCGCAGCGCTGGAGGCAGGAGAATTGCCAGGTTTCCTCAGGCGCATGCTGAGACGGGTCGCGGAGTGGAACGGTGAATTCCGGCCTGGTTAGCAACTGAACCAGGAGTCACACTGCCGATGCACAAGATCCTATTTCTGAGCTACGACCTGAAGGATGGAGGCTCTCCACAGGTACTCTCAAACATCCTCAACTACTTGAACCGGGATGAATTCCATCCGGTCCTGGTCACCTACTCAGTGGCAAGAGTTTTCCCTATCCCGGAAGGAATCACGGAACACATTCTTCATGTCGAAGGGGGCGGCGGCCTGCTCCACAAGCTGAAAGCCAATCTGAGAGCCGTATTCCGTTTGCGGCGAATACTTCGCCGGGAACAGCCTGCGGTCGCTGTCGGGATGGGCGGATTGACCAACTGGGGACTGATCCTGGCAGCAAAGACGGCGAGACTGAAGACATCAGTCATTATTGGGGAACATGGAGCCGACGCATTGAAGTACCGTGAAGATCGGATTTCTTCGCTCCTGATAAGTCTCCTGAACAAGTTCTTGTATCCATTGGCTGACCGGATTGTGGCCATTTCCGAAGGGGTGCGGGAATATCTTGTACGGGACCTGAAGCTCCCGGATAGGAAGATCGTTCTCATTTATAATCCTGTGGACATCCAAAGAATTCAACAGCTTTCGCAAGAGCATGTCGACGATCCGTGGTTGTGCGACAGAGACAAGCATGTGGTACTTTGGGTTGGTAGAATTGCGGCTATCAAGGGGCTCCAATACCTGATTAGCGCCTTCGAAAATGTGCTGAAACAGATCGATGCGAGGCTGATCATCGTCGGCGAGGGTTCTGAACAAAGTGCCATCGAGAATTTGGTTATCCAGAAAGATCTGCAGGAAAAGGTCCGTTTTGCGGGTTTCCAGAGTAATCCCTACCGGTACATGTCACGCAGTTCGGTCTTTGCGTTTCCGTCCCTGAGCGAAGGGTTTGGAATGGTTCTGGTGGAGGCGATGGCGTGTGGGCTCCCGGTGGTGTCTGCAGACTGCGTGGCCGGCCCGAACGAAATTCTGCAAAACGGCAGATGCGGAATCCTCGTTCCGGTGGCTGACGAGTGCGCCATGGCACAAGCAATTGTGACCATGCTTACCAACAATGAGCTTCGCGAACGGCTTACTTCGGAGGCGCTTCGCCGGGTCGCCGACTTCGAGCCAGTAAAAGTGGTTGCTTCCTATGAGCAGTTATTTCGCCACGTGTGCAAAGATCATTTGACCACTGAAGCTGTCGGACGCGGCCGCTGAACACAACTGCCCTCCGTTCGCGGGTCTGAAAAACCGTATGCAAAATATTCGGAGCCTTAATCTCCTTACCATTAACCGTCACACGGGCTATCTTTATAATTTATCCAAGATCGGTCATCAGTGGCTTGTTCTCGGTGAGTGGGAGCAACACAACCGCCCCCTGCCGGCCAATTTTGGACTGGGGGAATGGGCGCAGGCCCGTCGGGATTTCTCCAAATTCGACGCGGTGGTCGGCCACGATATCCGGAGCGATTTGCGGCTGTTTCTTCCTTATTGTCTTCGATACCGTAAGCCCTACTTTCAGGTCATCCACGGCAGGAGGGCCCGCGGGGGATTCAGTCGCAGCCGCCTCCGTAAATCTGCAAAGCGGTTGTACTCCAGTCTCGTCTTACGGCCTCTTGTCAATATGGGATTGGTGCAAGTTGTATTCATTTCTCCCTATGCGAGGTCCGACTGGGGCTTGGATGGAACAACCATCGACCAGGGGATCAATCTTGCAGAAATGGGGCCGTACGAGGGCACCGAACCATCGCTCCTGACGGTGGGCAACACCCTCCACCGGGAGCACTTTGCCTTCGATGAACTGATACAAATCCGGAGGCAGGTCCCCGTCAAAATTGTCGGGGTGAACCCCAATATTCCCGATTGTCGCCCCTCGAAGAACTGGGAAGAATTGCGGTCGTTCTATTGCAGATGCCGGGCATACCTTAACCTGACCCGTGAACCCGAAGACGGCCACAACCTGGCGGTGTTGGAGGCAATGGGGTCCGGGATGCCGGTGATTTCGCTGAAACATCGATCGACGCCGATCCGGAACGGTGAAAACGGCTTCCTGGTGGACAATGTATCGGAAGCAGTCGAGCGCGCGAAGCAGCTCCTGGCCGATCATGATCTCGCGCGAAGTCTGGGAAGATGCGCTCGAACCACCGTTGAACAGATATTTTCCTCGAAAGTCTTTCGCGAGCGCTGGAACGAGCTTTTGGCACGCAGTATCGGCTTGGCTCCGCCTCGAAGGGCGGGTTGAGCGGTTGCTTGCCTGAGAGAGAACTGAGTCGGTTTCTTGTTTACGGAACCCGACTGATTCTTTGCATCGTGCCAGCCCTGAAGGCGATGGAAAAAGAGAAGCAATAATGAGACTTCTGCTTGAGGACGGGTTCTCAGTAGAGAAAGGAACGGGTGTCGGAAGATACACTCAAAACCTTGCGCGAGAGCTTGGCCAATATCCAGGTATCGAGATTCTGCCGGCACCGGCAAGGAAGCTGGTCCGGAAAATTCGCCCGTCCAGCGCCAGACGCATCGTTTACGCAGCCTGGCTGGAAACCGCATTCCAAAATCACCTTGAGAGGCTTGATGCTGATGTGGTCCATTTTACAAATTACCTTGTGCCCTGCCGTCGCAAGTCCAAGGCCAGGTATGTTGCTTCTGTTCACGATTTGACGGCCTGGAAACTTCCGGAGGCCCTTCCACGCATGTACGCAAGGTATATCCGCAAGGCCATCTCGCGGGCCGTGGACGTTGCCGATCTCATCCTTTGCCCGTCCCAGTCAATAAGGAAAGAGGTCATTCAACATTTCAGCCTTGCAGAAGAAAGGGTTGGGGCCGCCTGGAACGGGGACTCGCATCTGCCCGAAATCACGGCTGAAAGGCGGGGAGAACTTCGCCATCAGCTTGGCGGTCGCCTGGGCCTTCAAAAGCCCTTTGTCCTTTTCGTGGGGACCCTGGAACGGCGGAAGAATGTGACCGCCCTGGTGGAGGCCTTCGCCCACCTGGCCGGCGAGTTGGATCTGCAGTGTGTAATGGTGGGCAAGGCTGGGTACGGCTTTCCAGAAATCAAGAATTCCATTGACCGCCAAAGGTGCCGAGACCGGTATATTCTGCCCGGATTCGTGACGGACGAGGAACTGGCCCTGCTTTACACACAGGCTGAGCTCTTTGCATTTCCTTCCTGGTATGAGGGATTCGGGACCCCGCTCGTCGAGGCCATGTGTTTCGGGCTGCCCATCGTCGCCTCACGCATCCCTTCGACGCAAGAAGTGGCGGCGGAAGCGGCGGTTTATTATGGCGACCCGCAGGACCATGACGCACTGGCAGCAAGGATGCTTGAAGTTCTGGGCAGCCCTGAACTCAAACAAGGATTGAGCCTGCGCGGGAAGCAACGGGCAGGAAAATTCAGTTGGGGAAATCTGTCCAGAATGCACATAGACGCCTATCAGAGTAGTTTGAAGGGCCGCTGATCGGTTCGATACGGACTCTAAAATCCAGCCAAACCTGTTGTCTGCCGCCTTCAGAAATAATCATCCAAAATGTCAGTGATTTCAGGAATAAACTGCCCAGCAATGAGCATGAGCGATTCCACCTCATGCGCAAGAAAAGGGGTGCGCGACATAGAAGTTTAAATTATGCGGCCACCGCCGCCCGGCGGTTCTCCCAGTAATCCT
>JAJYJL010000199.1:6617-9610 GCA_021789565.1 Acidobacteriota bacterium | reverse complement strand
GCGTGTTCGTGCAGAATAAGCTATGGTTTGCCGGGAACCGCTTCTGAGATACACTACATCCCCTCGGAAAGGGCTGTAATCCGGGGGGATAACCCTCTCCAGAATTTCAAAAAAGGCCGAGTTGCATCGGCGGGTCTTCCACAGGCTTGCGCTTTTTCCCCACATAAATCTCCATTTTTTCAAACTGGCGGTCGGTCACCGAGATGATCCTGACCTGGCCGTGGCTGGGCAGCGCGCCATGAACTTTCCGCCGCAGGGTTTCGTCGCTGTCTTCGCTCGCCACATAGTGAACATAAACGGAATACTGCAACATCGTGAACCCTTGCCTCAGAAGAGCGGCGCGGAATTGCGCGTACTCGCGGCGCAGTTCGGGCTTGTCGACCGGAAGGTCAAACATGGCGAATAACCACATGGCTCGGTATCCTGAAAGCGCAAATTGATGGCGTGGCATGGGTCGGTCCACAGCCGCCGGCAGGAGCGCGGCCGGCACGGAATCCGCCGCTCACGGAGCGCCGTTACAGCAGCGGGATTTCAAGTTTCTTTTCGCCGCTTTCGATGGCTGCGGCAAGCGATTGCGCGGTCCTGCTGACCCAGTCAAACAGCGTTCTCGATTCTCCATCCGCGGTGAAGCGCGCGAGCAGCGCTTCAAGAATCGAGCGTTTCGTTTCGCGGTCAAGCTCAGGATCGCCTTCACACTGTTCCTTGAGTTCGGCTACCGCGCGGTCTGCAACGGGTCGGAAAGGCTCCATCAGATCATCGGCAAGGCAGAAAGCGTCATACCGGTTGTGGTGATGGATGCCGAGCGACGGATGGAGTCCTGCGGCGCACAGGGCGCGTGCGGTGATGGCGCGCAGGATGGCATAGCCGTAATTGAGCGCAGGATTTAGGCCTTCGCCTTCGGGGTCGCGCCGGAAGTCTTCCTCGCCGAACAGGTTTTTCCAGTAGATTCGGGCGGCTCGGGCCTCGATGTTTTCCGGATCGCCGGAGCGGACGATTGCCGCCAGCATTTCCAGTCCCCAGTCCTGCCCGGTATTTTCTTTCAGCAGCCGTGCCTGGGCCTGTATCTTGGCCTTCACAATCTGCTGCCAGATCCGTTTGCGGTTGGGGAGCGGAAGGTTGGCCTGGGCCTGGAAGCGCTCGGTCTGCGTCGAGTGGTTTTCAAGCGGCAGCAGCATGGCGCAGGGCATCCGCTTTTCATTGCAGGCGATGAACATCCCGCCCGCTTCAGCCAGGCCGGAAAGCACCGCGTGGGAGAAGGAAATCTGCGGGTGCGCGGCAATCAGCACTGCGATATCGGCAAGCGGGATCGTCTGTTCCTGGGCATCGCGGCTTCGCAGGCCGCTTTCCGGATCGCGCCCGCCGTGCCCTGAAGACAAATCAATCACCAGCAGACCGTTTCGCACATTCAGCCGCACCGGGCGTTCTGAAAAATCGAGAATCCGCTCAGTCATGCGCTTCCGTCACCTCCCCAATTGGACTCACAACAACTTTGCGCGGATTGAGTTTTCTGAGCGGGCTCAAGAACGGTGACCAGAACAGGCCCGCTTTCAATAAGTCCTTCTTTTTTCGCGCGTCGCTTAAAGGAACGAGCAAAAGCCTCGGGCCGCTCTCATAGGAGGCGACACCCCTCGATACCCACAGGGCGCGCCCGCCTTTCACGTCGTCGCACTCGATGACCTCACTGGGGCACAAAGAGAACTTGAACCTCACCAGCGGCCCGTGGTCCCGTTGAACAATGGGGTTCCCGGCTTTGAGACGCTGGTAAGCTTCGGACATTGAGACCACCTCGCCATCCCATTTCCCCTCGTCGCCGTGCTCGTTGACTTCCGCATAGATTTCGACGTGGTGGTTCGATTCACTGGTCACATGGCGGGCGGCGCGTCCCTCGCCAAGCGTGAAAGTGGGTACGGACTTGCTGATCCGCGCGTTCTTGATGATGACTCCGCTGGAAGGGAACCGGGGCAGATTTTCAGGGTTGGAAAACGCCTTCCTGGGTTCAGCGCCGCCCAGTTCCTCGAGCTTTTTCTGCACAAGGCTTCTGACGCCCTCGTCGGCGATCTTTCCTACTTCCGGTTTGGTGAGAGAGGCCAACGCCTTGCGGACCCGGACCTCACCTTTGCCCCCCATTGGCCGGGAATAGAGGGTCTCTTCATGCAGGGCGCCGGAGACTTTCTTCGAGACGCGGTGGGAGACTACGATCTTGTCAATTTCGGCGCGAACCGTGTCCACAAAGTTGGGCCAGGGGCCTTCGAGCGGGGCGAATCGCTTGCGGGCAGCTTCCGGAGCGCGCTGGGCGGCGTCTGAAAGGCGCTTGATCATGGCGGCATCCGTCAGGCCGATAACGACCGCGTCCACAGCATGATGACGGTGGTCTTCACGTGACTTGGGCACGTAGCCGCCACCGGTGGTAGGGCCGTCATTGAGGATTGAATTCAACTTCCAGAGGCTGCGGAAATAGGAAGTGGCCTGGCCGGAAGTTGCCTGTACCCGGCGCCTGCCCTCCAGGTCAATCACGCCGCCATAAAGCAGACCCAGATACTTTGCTGCTACCGATGTTGCATAGGCGGTGTCGTTCAATTGGCGGTCGCGGAAATCGCCAAGGAAGGCCTCGAGTTCATCATCGTTCATTGTGAAGCGCCTCAGCTTGGCAGCGACAGTTCGGCGGTCGCCTGCAAACTTGCGAACGCGGTCCAGCATGGCTTCGTATTGCTCGGCGTTTCGATGGTATGCCTGATGAGGAGTCTTGTTGCCTTTCACGCTGCGGTTCTCTGGCACATAGCAAAGCGTGAGGTTCTGGAACGAATTGTCCATAGACCGGCTGAACGGAATGATATGCTCGATGTCGAATTGCGGCTCGGGACCGAAGAGTGATCGCACGGAAATAGTCTTGCCGGTGTAGGGGCACATCCAACGGCACTCTTCCGCAAGCAGAAACTTGCGAATGTCATCTGGCTTGGGCTGGCTGATACCCACGTCGGCCCTGATGATTTCCT
>JAJYJL010000199.1:0-6607 GCA_021789565.1 Acidobacteriota bacterium | reverse complement strand
CCGGCTTTGGCGCGCGCTTTCTCGTTCTGGCGGTTGCTCTCGGAGATCGCCTGGCGTTGCTTTTTGGATTTCTTCAAGTCGCGTGCCAGCTCGAGGTGAACGTAAGCAGGCTTGCCGTACTGGCGGGTCATTGTGTTTACGACTTTGCGGAGTTCCGTGAGACTCCGCATGACGGCGGGATTGCGGATTTCGGCGAGCGCCATCTCGACGGGCGGGAGGAAGGGCTTCGGCTCGCCCGACTGGAAGGATTCGGGATAGACATTCTTGCGCGCTTCGCTGTAGGTTGCGCCTTTCTCCAGCAGTGGCAGAAGCTTTTCGACTGCTTTCCGGGAAAGATTCATATAGTCGTCTTCGAGCGAGAGGTTTGCCAGCTTTTCGGCGCTTTCATCGTCAAGGTTCCACTTTTTCTGCGCAGCCTCCTTGAGCTTGCCGGGCTTCTGAAATGAATGGACATACTCGACCGCGCAATTGCGATCTTCCGGCGACATCTCAAGCCATCTTTTGCCGAAGACCGCGTAATAATCGGAGTTCGTGCGGTTCCCCTTGATGCGCTTTTCGCCCCCCCGCTCCAGATTAAACGCGTAGCCTTTCTCCAGGTTAAGCAGCTTGGAGATCTGCTTGAAGGTCCGGTCGCCTTTCGTTTCGAGGTCCTCAATCAGCTTTTGGCGGTCGGCAGGGGTGAGCGGCATCTCAGCGTCATCCGGCGGAAGCACCCTCAAATTATTGACGGTCTGCAACAAGCGGAATCGTTGCGAGACAAGGAGGTAAGCCGGGGCTCGCTTCTCGCCCGGTTCCAGTTCGCATTCGCCGATGGTGTTGCGGTCAAACCACAAGGGGCGTTGGAAGAAGATAGCGTCGTAAATCAGCTTCTTCCGGTCCGGCGTCAGCAGATCGGGACGATACCCGGCCTGTGCATCCCAGAGAGCATTGAACTCTTTCTCGTACATGTCGCGCGCCGTCCACCGGCAACGGATGCGCTCTTCGGAAGGATTGAACCTCGAAAAATGCTCGCCGAGCGTGCGTGTGCCATTCACACTCATGGCCTTGCGCAGCTCGGCAATGCCTTCTTTTACCGCGCCCTCGTCATCATTCTTCTTCGCCGCCTGCCTGCGGTTGCTGAGAAACCCGCGGCGCTGTGCAAGATGGTAAAAGGCACGCCCGAGAAGGTGAGGTTCAAGAGGCTCGTCAAGTGCCGAAGCGCGGAGAATGTAGGGCATGGTCTGCTCGGGTTCCGGAAAGACACCTGAGCCTGCTTTTGCTTGGAACCACGCGGACGACAGAATGTCATTGTCAAAATGATTGAAATAGTCTTGGAGTTGGTCTGGCATCAGCGGCAATCTGTGGCCGTGGCCCGAAGGTGCGGGAACGGATGCCGCGCCGGACGGCAACAGGCCAAAACGTTGGAGAAGGTTGAAGAGTTTGGTCATCCGACGGCGTCGACGCCACAGTAAGCGCCGATGGAGCCGGGCTTCGCGTCGCTTCAGGTTCCTCGACTCCTCGCGCCCGGACTCGATGTCGCCTTCCATGCCGGCATCGAAAACACGCGCACCGGCGCGGACGAGCTGCGCGGGCTCGCCGTCAATAAGCCCAATGATGGCCCAACCCAGGGAATTGCTGCCGAGGTCGATACCAAGTACGTATTCCTGCGGGAGTTGATCAGACATAAATCACCTCTTGACAAAAAATAAATTGGCGATATTATACACCCGTGTATCTCAGCAGCGATTCCTGCTTATCTTAGTAAGTAGGTTCTACCTGCGTAAGGCAACACTAGCAATAGTGACCTTTCAGCCCCGCCCAGTGCGGGGCTTTTATTTTGGGGAACAAACCGAATTCCCAGGTCGGACTTCAGGACAATCTACCTTGACCACGGGCAGGTGGAGTTGGCAAAGTCGCGACGGCCGGTCAGGGTCATGTTCGGCAGGACCTTCACTAGGCGTAACCCGGCGCATTGTACACCGAAGACCGCGAGGATGAGGTACCGCTGGACGCCGCCACCTGTCCTTCGGCGTCGTATTGATAACGGCGTGAAGCGTCGTTCAACTTGTTGCCCGCGGCGTCGTAACCAACAGCTACAAGGCCGATGTCCCCAAGGGGGTTAATGCCTGAATCATAGTACATCTGCGGACAGGGGAGACGGCAGAAGCCCTCAGGGTTTCAGCGGAAACAGTGCGGCGCGATTGGAATAGGGCCCGGGCAACGCCCTGCGGCGAAACGGGCGGGAAGCAACAAGCTGGATGAACGCTGGCAGGAGATTGAGCGGGTTGACGTCGGGGCGGAGGATTCGTGTCGTAATAGCTTATCTAAGTAGGCTACATAGCGAAAAAGAGACGCCAAATGGGACGTTTGGGATTTCTACCTCAGTTTGGACCTTCAAATTTTATCTGGTTGAAAATGCTGTAGTTATAATACTTTTCGGCCGCGAAATCGCTCGCCATTTTCGCAAAGCTGTTCAATTTTCGCACAGCGTGTAAAATTTGCGCGACCTTTCGCATATTGCATTTAGCGGAAGGCTTCTTTGTTCACGACGCAGGGAACGTCGGCGAGGCTGCCCTTGGCCTCGAGCACATCAATCAGAGACTGGACGGTGCGGCCGGCCATGCCGCGGTTGGGATCGGTGGAGAGTCGCGTGATGCGGCCCGCGCTGGCAAAGTGGTGGAACAAACGTGCGCGGTCTTCGAGCTCGGGATCGCGCAGCAGAGAATCCATCGGCAGCGGCTCGCGCTCAAAGACATCAAGTGCCGCGCCGGCAATCACCTTTTCTTTAAGCGCCTCTGCCAGCGCCGCTTCATCCACAACCGGCCCGCGTGAAGTGTTCACCAGATACGCCGTGGGCTTCATCATTCGCAAGGTCTTCTCGTTAATCAGGTGATACGTCGGCGTCTTTCCTTCGCGCACCAGCGGTACGTGAAGTGAAACAAAATCGGACCCGGCCAGCACGTTTTCCAGGCTTGTCGTCTCGACCGTTCGCCGCTCGGCAGTAAATCCGTTGCGGTGGCGCAGGTCCAATTCCGCCTGGACCTTGTTCAGGAAATCCGAAGGCGTGAAACTCGGGTCGTAGCAAAGGAAATTCACATCGAATCCGAGCGCTTTCTTGATAAAGGCCTGTCCGATGCGTCCAAGTCCAATCACACCGACGGTCTTGCCGGTGACCTCATCACCGAGGAACGGCAGGTAGGGGTGCCAGGCGCCCCAGCGGTTTTCCCGCACCAGACGCTCGCTGGGATAGAGCTTGCGCGACACTGCGCCCAGCATGAAAAGCGCGAACTCCGCCGTCGCTTCGGTCAAGACTTCCGGAGTGTTGGTAAAGGGAACCTTGTATTCGTTGGCGTCCGCGCGATTGATGTTGTCAAAGCCAACCGCATCCTGCGCCACAACTTTCAGCGTTCCCTTGCCCGCCTCAAAAACCTCGCGGTCAATCGGATCGCGCAATGTGGTGATCAAGGCGTCAATGCCCGAACGCACTTTCTCGAGGATCAGGCTTTTCGGCGGCGGTTCAAGCTGGTTGTAAACTTCCAACTGATAACCGCGCTTGCGCAGCAGATCCAGCGCTTCGCTGCCGATGTCGCAGGTGGCAAAGATGCGGATGGTGTTTCTTGTTTCGCTCATAGAGTTCTCACAGATTTTTCCTGGTCCAGTCATCAATGCGGTCAAGCGCTTTCCTGATGTTGTCAATGGAATTGGCAAACGAAAAGCGCAGATAGCCTTCTCCCTGTTCCCCGAAAGCCGTGCCGGACAGGCATGCTACACCCGCTTCATTCAGGAGCGCATCGGCCAGGTCGCGTGAGATCTTTCCAGTTTTCCTGATGTTTGGGAAAGCATAAAACGCTCCCTGGGGCTTGCGGCAATGAAATCCGGGGATGCGGTTCAGCCCTTCCACAATCACTTCGCGCCGCTGGCTAAACCTTTCCAGCATGGCGATGACCGAACTCTGGTCGCCGCGCAAAGCTTCCACGCCAGCCATCTGCGTAAAGCTGGCCGTGCAGGAATTCGAGTTTGTCATCAGGAGCGAGATCTGCCGGGCCAGTTCCGGCCGCATCACGCCATAACCCAACCGCCAGCCCGTCATGGCGTAGGTTTTTGAGAACCCGTCGAGAATAATGACCTGATCGCGCAATTCCGGAAAGCTTGAGGGGCTCACGTGTTCGCCGCCGTAAGTCAGCCTGCTGTAGATTTCATCGGAAAGGACCATCACCTCGCGGTCCTTCAATGCCTTCACCAGCGTTTCCGTTTCGGTGCGGCTGATCATTCCGCCGGTGGGATTATTCGGCGAATTCAGGATCATCAGCCGCGTCCTGCCGCTGATTTTGCCAACGATCTCTTTGACGTCAATGTCGAAGTCCCGCTCTTCGGGTATTCCATAGGGGACCGGCGTGGCGCCCACAAAATTGATCATCGAAGAATAAATGGGAAAACCGGGGTCGGGGTAGAGCACCTCGTCGCCGGGCTCGACCAGCGCCAGGATGGTGTAGAACATGATCGGCTTTGCGCCAGGCGTGATCACCACCTCGGAAGGGTCCACCGAAATCCCGCGCCGGCTGCCAACATCTTCCGCCACGGCCTGCCTCAGCTCCGGGAAACCCGCGGGCGGACCGTAATGCGTCCATCCCTGATCAAGTGCACGCCTGGCAGCATCCACAATGTTGGGCGCCGTGGGGAAATCCGGTTCGCCGATCTCAAGATGGATGACTTCCTTGCCTTCCGCCTCAAGGGCCCTGGCGCGGACCAGAACTTCAAAGGCACTTTCAGTCCCCAGGCGGGACATTCTTTCAGCAAGTCGCAATTTTCGCGCTTCCGTGGACATTACAACCCTCGAACGGCCAAGTGTAAACCGTTTACGCCGCGAACGGAAGTGAAGAGAATGGTTTCGGAATCGCGACCCATGGCTTGCGGCAGGCCGCTCAGCAATGTTAACTTTACCAAGGGACTGAGTGCCACAGCTGCTGACCAGTCTCCTGCGTACAAGTAAGAAATATGCGTTGGTCTTGGAAAATCGGAGACGTAGCGGGAATCAGCCTCTACGTCCATGTGACTTTCTGGGTCCTTATCCTTTTCATCCTTTTCATGAACTGGTCCCACGGGCACAACCTCGTCACAGCGTTCTATGGCGTTGCGTTTGTGCTGGTCATTTTTGGCTGCATCACCTTGCACGAACTGGGGCATGCCCTGGCGGCCCACCGCTTCGGTGTCCGAACGCGTGACATCACTCTGCTTCCCATCGGAGGCCTGGCGCGGCTTGAGCGCATGCCGGACGACCCCATGCAGGAACTCTGGGTTGCTCTTGCGGGTCCGGCCGTAAATATCGGGATCGCGGCTCTCCTTTATGTCGTGATGGTGTCGGCCGGCGCCGGAGTGAGCTTCCAACAGTTCGAGTGGTTCGGCGGTAATTTCCTGAACAAGCTGATGATGGTGAATCTCTGGCTGGTCGTATTCAATATGATCCCTGCGTTTCCGATGGACGGCGGCCGCGTGCTGCGCTCTTTGCTGGCAAGAAAGCTTGAGTTTGGAAAAGCCACGAGGATTTCCGCTCGCATCGGCCAGGGTATCGCCTGCGCCTTCGGCCTTGCAGGACTCTTCAGCGACCCTTTCCTGATTTTTATCGCTCTGTTTGTATGGAGCGGAGCGGAGCAGGAAGCCTCAGCAGCCAGACTCCATGTTTCGGTGGGCGACATCCCCGTACAGCGTGTTATGCTTCGGGACTTTCACACGCTGCGCCCAGACGACACGCTGGGAGACGCGGCTAACCACGTTTTGTTGGGATGGCGGGAAGACTTCCCCGTCGTTTTCGGCGATCGGGTTCTGGGCATGCTCACGCGCGAAGACATGACCAGGAATCTTGCGCGGAGTGGTCCTGGAACGCGGGTCCGGGATTCCATGCGCCGCGACATCGCAACTGTCGATCCGCGCATGAGGCTGGAGCACGCCCTTGTTATGATTCGTGAATGTAATTGCCGTTCTCTTCCGGTCGAGCATGAGGGACGGCTGGTGGGTTTGCTGACCCTGGACAACGTGGGCGAGTTTCTTTCCATCCACTCGGCACTGCGTCAGGCGGACCGCAAATCACGGGGGAAACGGGAAAAGGACGCTGTGCCAGAGTCTTCTGACACAATTATCTAAAGTGCCGATACAATACTTCCATTACAAAAGCCTTGCTGACCTTCGCAGCCACGCAGCAGGACTGGGCGTTGATATACCCCTGATTGAAGATCGTGAAGAAATCCGCAGCATTCTCGCGCGTCCGGTAGAAATCAGGAGCCTCGGCGGCAAGACGTGGCGAATTGGAAATTCTTTTGCCATCCATCCCATGGAGGGCTGCGACGGCGATCTTGACGGCAATCCCGGCGAACTGACCGTGCGGCGATACCGGCGCTTCGGCGCGGGCGGAGCCAAGCTGATCTGGTTTGAGGCCTGTGCCGTTGTTCCCGAAGGCCGCGCCAACCCCCGCCAGCTTTGGATCCACCCGGGTTCCGCAATGCGGCTAAAGGAACTTCTCGAGACCTGCCGTGAGGCTCATCAGAAGGAATTTGGTACCCGGGAGGATTTTGTCGCGGTATTGCAGCTCACGCATTCCGGCCGCTACTCTTTCGAGAAGCAGAGGGTCGCTTCG
>JAJYJL010000198.1 GCA_021789565.1 Acidobacteriota bacterium | reverse complement strand
GCCCCCTGAAGGCGGAAGAGCGGCATTGAAACATTCCCTGAAAATCCTCTGCACCGCAGCCCTGTTCCTCTCCTCTCCCCTCCCCAGCCCCATCCCCCCACACCCCGCACAACTACACGGAAGTGCGGGCCTTTCATTTGCGCGCTGGAGTTGGAAGGCCGATTTTTCCCGAGGAATTCGTGACTGGTTGAGCTATCCGCTGGCTCAGGATATTGGCTTCGATCCCGGCCTTTATACGTCGGATCTCGAAGGCAAGCAGTGCCTTGTGCGGGAAATCAAGTCCTATGGCCAGCACGTTCTGCATATCGGACTGATCAAGCCACTGTCATTCCGCGTAACTCGCGGATCTCAGTTCAAGCTGAACTACCAATTAGAGATGGGCGGGCCCATCGAAAGCGTAGATCTCATGCTGGCCGCAAAGGACGGCAAGATCTACCGTGCGGCCATGCCACACGAGCCCGGAACAAGTGGCGTCACCGTTCGGGGAACCTTATTGGGAGTTCCGGAAGCTGGCGCAGAAATCCAGGCAATTGTGATCGAAGGGACAGTGCGGTCGCCGTTCCTCGGTTCTTCGAATCGCCTCTTTCTTCGCAATCTTGAAATCACGGCTGAGCGGCGAAGCGAGGTTCCACTGCTTAAGCCGCAACTGGCGTATTCCGCCGGTGAGGAAATTCCAGTAGCTGAGCAGCCTGTCGAGGCTGGTGCCTCTCTAGCCATTGAAGCCCAGTCCCACGAAGCGCTGAGGATTTCTGTTTATGACTCGGAAGGCAAGCCTGTCCCAGTGGCGGAAAAGCGTTCGGAAAACCCGGGGCAAGCTGTCACATATCAGATTTCGCTTCCACAAACCTTGCGGCCCGGAATATGCCGCGCTATGGTGGATTCCGGCGCTGCGCAGACCGAGTTTCAGTTCCTGGTGATTGGGGGAGTTTCTCCGCATCCGCGAGTCCTGTTAACCCAGCATCGGATTGATGAACTGCGGTCTCAATACGCAACCAGCCCTCTTATGACTGTGCTGCGCGCCAGGGCCGACGAATTGCACTCGGCCCTGGCTTACGACACGTCTGCCGGAAAGAATATTGCATTACTGCCAGGTGTGTCGGTATTCCCCGGCCTGCCCGAATATTTCTCGCTCCTGGAAAATTACAGCAACTCGATCGCCTACAGCGCCGTTGAATACAAGCTGACCGGCGACAGGGCGGCGCTGGAAGCGGCACGCAAAGGACTGATGACGATCTCCAGTTGGCCCACCTGGACACCGGGCTGGTTTGGCGCGCATGGCCTGCACACTTATTACGAGGTAGGCGTTTTTTCTCAGAGAGTGGCTGTCGGATACGACCTGATCGCTGACCATCTGACTCGCGCGGAGAAAGAACAGGTCATGGAAGCTCTATGGCGGAATAGCATCAGCCCCACGGTTGAAGATTATTATTCCAACAATCGGATGCCCATCGCCGCCAGCAACTGGATGGCGAATTCCGTCGGCGGTGCCCTTGCAGTGGTTGTGGCCCTTTATGGCGATTTGCCGGACTGGAACGCCCGCCTGGGGACTGCTCTGGCCGAACTGGATGTCGCGTATGATCGGCTTCTCGGACGACTTTTCCCCGGGGATGGCAGCGAAGCTGAGCCCGCCGGCTATCAGGAATTCGCGATGGAAGGCATATCGTTTGGGATGGCAGCTCTGCACTCGCTTGGGATCAAGCCGCCAGGAACGGACAGAGTAATCCAGTCTTTCTGGTGGCCCCGCTACGCGGAAGTCATGCCCGACATGGTTCTCGACACCGGTGATTTTGGCGGGCAACTGCGGGCTCTGTCCGGATTTGCCTGGGAGGCCGAGCACTTCCACGATCCTACTTTGCGGGCTTTTTACGACACCGCGGAAGCAGGCAGGCTGCCGGGTGTTTCGAAGTTTCAACAAACTGGAAGCTCGCTGGAAGCTGCTCCAGGCTTGCTCGATCTGACATGCTGCTCCCAGCCTGCACAGCCTGCCCCGCTGCCGCCACCTTCCAGGATCTTTCCCGAGCGCGGCAGCGCGGTCCTTCGCACCGGCTGGAAGTCCACAGATACGGTCATATCCATTCGGGTAGGTCCCTGGTTTAACCACGAACATCACGACCAGGGAACCTTTCAGGTGGGCGCGTTCGGGCGCAAATTAATCAGTGAGGGCGGCTACGCAAACTATTACACCGACCCGAATTACCAAACCTACTTTATGCAGGCGCCCGGACACAACACCGTCCTGATCGATGACGACCCTTTCAGCCAACCGGGAGAAAATGGGCGTTACTGGAAGGCATTTGCACGCTATCCGGGATTTACGTCCCATCTGCTTTCGCCTGGGGTCGACTACCTTTCAGCCGATCTGGCGGATGCTTACGGAGGTGAACTCAAAGCTTACAAGCGCGAGTTCATCTTTTTGAAACCGGACATCCTGATTGTTCGCGACCGACTGCAGGCCCCATCGCTGCATCACTACGATTGGCTCCTGCACGTGCCGCTCGGCGCTGAGACCAAGCTGCACGGTGAGAACGCATCGATCACCGTTGACGGCGCGTGTGCCATTCTGACGCCGCTCGGCCCGAACAATCAGTGGACCCTTCAAAAAACTCCCCTGGCCGGTGACCGTTACACCAACCTGGATCGAATTCGGCTTAGCCAGCCTTATGAGTTTATTCTTGGTTCGGAGAAAATCTCAGGCACGAGTTTTCTCGTGGGCATGAAATTTGAGCCGTCTGGACAGCCGCTGAAGGCCTTGGCGCCCGTCAGAAACGCAGGCCAAGAAGGATTCTTTGACCAGCTCAGCGGGTGGACTTGGGTTTCACGGCCGATGCCCGGACCTCTCTCCACAAACGGAGTCACTGCTCAAGGCGAAAGTGTGGGCGCAAGAAGAACCGCTGGCGGCTCGCAGATTTTCGGTACTGCGATATCCTCGTTGAACACCGGGAAGAAGCTGGTAATGGAATCGTCCACACCGGTTGATTTGAGCCTCAGCAGCGCAAATCAGAAAATGGAGATCAGCTTCTACACCCAGCTGGAAACCACCTTGAAAATCGCCACACCGCGAAACCCGTCGACGGTCTTGCTGGACGGACATCAGGTCCACACCGGCATCCAGGACAGTGCGTTTGTTCTGAAAGGGATCCGTAAGGGCGACCACACCATTGGGATCCTTTACTAAACCCTGTCGCAACCCGGCGAATTGTTTCCTTTTTCCCCAGCAGAACCTGATTGCTCCGGCCAACGCAATTTAACTATTCGAATTGCTGATTACTTCCCCACTGAGCTGCCGGAGTTCTCTACAAAAGTCCCGCATTTTCCTGCCTGCGGTGAAGAACCCTTGACGCCAAATGATCGCGCAACATCCAGCAGAGGATTGGGAGGGGCGAGCGCCATTTGCCAGATAACGGCACCGTTCGCATACCTGCACGTTGTTTCAAGCGCGCCGCGCACAACGGCGGGCTCTGGTCGTCCCTGTTTGTGCCAATGCGTTGTTCCCGCGTAAACACCGCCAGAAATCGGGAAGCGGTTCTTTTCCGCCAGGCGGCTGTTCTTCAGCCAGGCATCCAACCCCACATTGCCCTCCAAGTCCCGCCAGAACAGCCAGACACCGTCGATGCAGTTCCCGTAGCGTGGCGCGAACCCTGAGTCGAGGCCGTAAATCGTGGGAGCAAATTGCAACCGCGGATTGATGCGCTGCTTGGCCGAATATATGGTGCAGGTGTATTGCGGCGTGAAGAATTTCGTGTCCCAATAGAAATCGTCGATATTCACACCCTTCAGGCAGGGATATTTCAGCGACAGCCGGGCAAGCTCCTGCATCCAGCGGACGTAATCCTGCTTAAACGGAGGCGAGTTACCACCCTCACTGGGAGGAATCAGGATCGCCCACACGATGATCCCTTCACGTTGCGCCGCAGCAACAAAAGTCTTGAAGCTCTCCCAATCGAATGTCGGCGGTCCGCCCTTTCGCTGCACCCAGATCAGGGCCCCGTAGCAGCCGAGGCCGTTTGCTTTCAGTATCTCTATTGTCGCTTGAGTATCGATTGCGCCTTGAGTGTCAGCAACAGCCGGCGACCACGCGCAAGGAGTGTCGCCCAATGCGTGCCAGTCAATCTCAGCTTTCTGCTCTGAAGATTGGCGCCCAAAAGCCATGGAAGGACTCAGTGCCAACAGGCAGACCGCCATCATGGCCACGCAAACACACAATCGTGTTGAACCTTTGAACTTCAAACTTGCAGCGTCAAAGAATCGCCTTGACATGAACAAACCCTCCGGAACTCAGACTCTTCAAAAAGGAGTGACTACCGCCGGACTCTCATCGAGTGCGCATCCCATCATATCCCGTAAGAACTTCCGGCTGATAGTACGTTTTTCGTCCCGCAGCAAAATTCATGCCTGCGTTCTGCAGGGAATCGCCTCCGCGAAAGGGTAACGAACTTCAAAGAATGCCTTGACTGTACGTCCCAATACAGTATATGTAGTTACGGCATAAAGCAGATTACCGTGTTCAGGCTGGCTGCAGTTCTTCAGAGAAGAACCTGGCTGGATCACCATGGGTATGGTCCAACTGCAACGCATGAACAAACGAACGACCAGTTAAAGACTGCAGAAAGGTGATCATGATGAAGAGTAAGTCTTCTTTGGCCGGCAGATTCCGAATGGCATTGTTTTTCCTGCTTCCCCTGGCCCTGGCAGGATGCTCTCAACAATCATCGGCGCCTTCTCCGACAAGCACCGGAAAGGAGGAATCCTTCGTGCGCACCAGGACATTGCAGCCCCGGTCCGTTGCTCCGGGCTTTACGAGCGTCGGACCCACAAGCACAATCCTGTGGACCTTTAATGCACTCAATCTCTACGATCCCGCGCTGAAGTCACAGGTTTTTTACGTTACGTCATTCAATGAGTCGGGCGGCGGCCAGTTCTTTGTCACGGAGGGCAAGCCGGAGCGAACGGGCCAGTTGATCGAACTGGACTATCTGCACAACCGCGCGCAGTCGTGGACGATGCCGGCCGGGATTGGTTCATGGGGGATCATTCAAGGGCAGGACGGAAACATCTACATGGGCTCGTACAATCAAGGCGAACTGATGTGCTTTAACCCACGGACTAAACAGTGGGTGGACATTCCCCAAGCCTCGCCGGAATTTCGCAAGCGCGAATTTATCATTTGCGACCTGGCCCAGGCTCCCAATGGCGACATTTATTATGGCACCTATCCGGGCGCCCACCTGGTCCGCTACGATCCCAAGGCAAAGACGGTGACCGACCTCGGCAAGGTGGCCGACGAAAATTATGTGCGGTGGGTGGCCGTTACCCACCAGGGCATCGTGCTTTGCGGCGTCGGTCCGCGGCTCGGGCGGGTGTTCGCCTACAATCCGCAGACGCGCCATTTCACGATAATCACCCCGAAGCAGTACCAGACCCCCGGGGTTTTCCCCAAACCGCTGGTCACTGACCGTTACGTGGTTGAAGGACAGCACAGGCCGGGCAGCCGTGTCCTCGTTTACAATTCAAAAACGCTGAAATTGCTGCACGCCTTCACCGTTCCAGCGAAGAACAATGGGTCAGGCAACCAGTCGATTTTCACCCTGATTGATGACAACCACGTTCTTTATCAGAACGATGACCAGAAACTGATGTCGCTGAATCTGACCAACGGAGACCGCACGGTCGAGTTCGCTTCGCCGGGAACAGCGGCGAACAACCGATGGTACTTTGACCAGTCGGGCAACATTCTGGGGCTGCTTGTTCAGTCCTACGTTTACCTGAACCGCAAGACAAACGAAGTGACCCAGCATATGATTCCCGTGGAAGGGCTGGGTGAGCGCATACTGTGGCTGAATTCGTTCCCGGACGGCCTGATTTACGGCGGACCAGGGCTGGGACAAACTTTCTTCTCTTTCAACCCCAAGACAAATCTGCTTACTTCCTACGACCAGGTGATCGACCGCACGGGCGAAATTTATTACGGCATCCCGTACGACGGAAAACTCTACACCATGTCTTACGCCGAAGCGGGCCTGGCGGTTTTTGATCCCGCAAAGCCGTGGAATGCGGGCGAAAAGCCGTCTTCAAACCCGCGCGCCATTTTGTATGTTCCTGATGACCAGTACCGGCCGGTGGGCGGAATTCACATGGGTCCCGGCGGCAAAATGTACATCGGCACCCAGCCCGATTATGGGCTGCTGGGCGGCGCGCTCTCGGTTTTTGATCCCAAGACGGAGAAGCTGGACGTCCACCGGAACCTGATCCCCAACCAGGAAATAAGCGCCGTCGGAGCTGACGATCGGTACGTCTATTGCGGGGCTGATCCCGCCGGGGGCGGTGGCAGCAAAGCCGTCGAGAAACAATCGCATTTCCTTGTATGGGACCCGCAAACTCAAAAGATCATTTTTGACCGCGCGTTTCCCACCATCGCGGGGTTCGGGGCAATAGCGGTGGTCAACAAACACGCGTACTTTGTTACCGGCGACCAGTTGATGGATTATGATTCCACGCAAGGTACTCTGAAATCCATCTACCATTTTGACCGCCCTCGCCACGTCCCGCTGGAAAGCCTGAAGGCGGCGAAGGACGGGACGCTTTGGGGAATTCTTGGCGACGAACTGGCCCACATCGATCCCTCTGCGCAAAAGGTGGATTTTATCCCCGAGACCGCGGGGCGTGCCACCAGTGGGCTCGCCATTGGAGCGGATGGGACGATTTATTTTGGGAGTGACACGGACATCTGGAGCTATCGTCCCAAGTCGCCAAGTCCTCCGGCAGCGTTCGGCCAGTAGGACGTCTTGGGATACGATTTGCTGATTACTTAGGAGACACGCTGGAGCAGGATCCCGTAGGCCACGGGGCTTCTGTGCTCTATTTCATCGCCTGAATAAACAACAATCATCGGCGTTAGGAGGAACATCCGCATGCGCAGGCACTCAATCTATGTTGTCGTCACAGTTCTAATTGCAACTCTCCTGGCAATGCCCGGCACGGCTCGCTCACAGGAAAGCGACTTCGTTCGGACAAGCAAACTTGAGATGCGCAGCGTGGCGCCGGGCTTCAACGAAATTGGCCCTGTAGCAACGAACCTTTGGACCTTCAGCGCGCTCGACGTCTACGATCCGCAGCTCAAGACTGACGTGTTTTACGTCACCTCATTCAACTCGGCAAACCACGGCCAGCTGATCCGCCTGGATTACCGGCACAATCGCGCCAAGTCATGGACAATACCCGCTGGCATCGGTTCGTGGGGAATCATCCAGGGAAAGGATGGAAACCTCTATTTCGGTTCGTACAATGAGGGTAAACTGCTCTGCTTCAACCCTCGCACGGAAAAATGGATTCCATTGCCACAGGCATCCGAAGCGTTCCGGAAAAAGGAATTCATCATCTGCGATCTGGCCCAGGCGCCTGACGGAAATATTTACTACGGCACGTATCCGGGCTGCCATCTTGTCTGCTACAACCCGCATACGGGAAAAGTGACCGACCTGGGCAAGGTGGCGGATGAAAATTACCTGCGCATGGTTTCGGTAACTCCCGAAGGGGTCGTCCTTTGCGGGGTCGGCCCTCGTTTCGGAAGGATCATCGCCTATTACCCCAAAACCCACAAGTTTCAAACCTTGACCCCGGAAAAATATCGTCTTGCCAGTGTGACTCCGAAGCCGATGGTCAGCCCCCACTTCATGGTTGAACTGGCCGGGGACGATGTTCTCATCTATCGGACGAAAACGCTCAAGTTCCTGCGCGTGGAGAAACTTTCAGGGGCGTCGGGTATTAATCTGCTGGATGCGGACCACATCATTTACCAGGTGGGCCACGGAGATATTGAAAAACTCGACCTGCGCAACGGGGAAAAGTCGGTTTATTGCAAGTCACCGGGAGCCATTCCAAGTGGCCGCTGGTTTCTGACCAGCAACGGAAACCTTATGGGCATGCGGGTCCAGTCTTACGTCTATGTCAACGTCAAAAAGCACACAACGGTGCGCCATCGGATTCCGATCGACGGTCTCGGGCAGGAGGTTTTTTGGCTGCGTTCGTTCCCGAACGGCCTGATTTATGGAGGGCCGGAGCTGGGCCAGACGCTCTTTTCCTACAATCCAAAGGTCCATCAGCTCATCTCCTATGACCAAGTCATGGACCAGGGCGGAGAAATCTATTACGGCATTCCGCATGACGGAAAACTCTACAGCATCTCATACGTCGAGGCCACGCTGGTGGTGTTTGACCCATCGCGGCCGTGGGACCAGGGCGAAAGCGCCAAATCAAACCCTCGCACGATCCTTCGTATCCCTGAGGACCAGTACCGGCCTGTGGGCGGAATTCATCTGGGCCCCGGCGGCAAGATGTACATTGGCACTCAACCCGATTACGGAATGATCGGAGGCGCGCTTTCTGTGTTTGACCCGGCCACGGAGAAGCTGGAAGTCTACCGCAATATCATTCCCAACGAAGAAATCAGTGCAGTGACGACGGATGGGAAGTACGTCTATTGTGGGGCCGACCCAAGCGGGGGAGGCGGCAGCAAGGCAGTGGCCACAAACAGCCACTTCTTTGTCTGGAATCCGAGCACAAGGAAGATCGTCTTCGATAAGGTGCTTAACCATGCACACGGGCTGGGTTCAATTGCAGCGAACGGCGGCCACGCCTATTTTGTGAATGAAGGCCAGTTGATGGACTACGATGCAAACTCGGGTACCCTGAAGTCGATTTATCACTTTGACAGTGCGAAATCCGTTCCGCTGGAGAGCTTGCAGGCGGCCAAGGATGG
Organism: Acidobacteriota bacterium; assembly: GCA_021789565.1. The sequence continues at coordinate 863 of JAJYJL010000198.1, read as the reverse complement.
CAGCTTGTGGGGAATCTTGAGCGGTGAATTGGCACACATCCATCCCGCAAGCCGGCAGGTGCAGTTCTTTCCGGAGACAGCGGGAAAAGCAACCAACGGATTGACGATCGGGGCCGACGGAACAATCTATTTTGGCGCCCACACTCAGGTGTGGATCTACCATCCAAAGTTTCCCAGCCCGCCTGTCAGCTTTGGCCAGTGAGCGTCGCGGCACTGCTTCGCAGGCGCCTTCCGGCAGTGCCGCAGGCGTTACTATTGGGTTGTAATGGGTTGATCAGGGGGTGTGATCTTTTCCAGGTCCAGAAATGCCCGATGAAGGTGCCCGGAACCGTAGTCATTCGCAAAGGCCTCGATCTCCCGGGCAAGCTTCCAGTAATTGAGAGTGTCGCCTAGCGTATAGCGACCGTCAATGGGACCTGGCTTGAGCAGATTGCCCGGCGCCTCCTGCGCCAGACCCGGGTAATCCCCGGAAGCGTTGCGCCTATAGAGACTGTCCCGCACACTGAGGAAATAGAGCTCCCGTGCCACATCCAGACAATATCGGCGGCGTTCTGCCATGCTTGATTTTGCCGCTGCTGATTCAAATTCCGCAGCCAGTGAAGAGCTGACAAACTTTTTCATTTCGCCGATCAGTTGCTCGTCCTGCGCGATGGCCTGCGGCAGAACCTGCTGGTTGTAATCCTTGATCAGAACGCTGCGCATGAGGGGAACCGTCAGCACACGAGGGTTCGATACTGTCGTGACTCGAACAGGATTGGGATTGCCGGCAAGAAACACCTCCCACTTGTCAAAGTATCCATCGCCGTTGGTGTCAAAGTAACGGATCTCCATGTCTCTGGTGTTATCTACCAGGTGCCCCACTT
>JAJYJL010000197.1 GCA_021789565.1 Acidobacteriota bacterium | reverse complement strand
CTTCCGTGTCTGTGCCGGAAGAAAACTTGTGACCAAGCCCTTCCAGCCGCGCCCGCAACTCACGGAAGTTATAAATCTCGCCGTTAAAAACAATCACGTAGCGACCGTCCTGAGAAAACATCGGCTGGTGTCCACGCTGTGAGACGTCCAGGATCGCGAGCCGTCGGAACCCCATTGCGATGCCGGCTTCCCGGTCCACCCACGCGCCATCGTCATCAGGTCCCCGATGGCGAATGGCTTGTGCCATCCGTCGAACGGTTCCTTCAATACCGTCTGCGAAGAATTTACTCTTCTCTGAGAGAAAACCTGCTATTCCGCACATTGTTGGAAGTCTGTCACCTTGTTCAAGGTATCCGAGTCAAAGTGTTGCCAGCCCGCTTGCCATCACAACTGTCCGCGCAAATGCTCCCAGATCATGCCCAGCCTTTCGTGCCAGGCCACTTCGGATTGCACAAGCGCATCGGCCTCGGGTGGAATTTCCATCACAAAAGGCTGCGAAGTCCAGTCGCCCAGGTAATTGCATGAGGCAGGGATGGGCTGCATGCCCAGGTGGCGGAACAAGCCCAGAGCGCGCGGCATATGAAAGGCAGAAGTGACCAGGATGAAAGGATTGCGCCCGACGTAAGGCATGATGTCTTTCGCTTCGCTGGCGGTGTCATCCGAACGTGTCTCCATGAGAATGGCGCCGGGAGGCACTCCCAAGTGTTCGGCCAGTTTTCGCATCGGGATGGCTTCAGCAGATGAATTAACGGTCGGTCCTCCCGACATCAGGATTCGAGGTGTTCCTGGCGCGGTTGGGTTTGATTTGTTCGAGGCGCGATCGTTTTCTGACGCGGGCCGTACCGACGACTTAAGGCTGCGATAAATATTAACGGCCTCAGTAACGCGAAGGGCGGAATCAGGGTAGAGGCGGTCGGCAACAGGCAGTGTCGGGTCATTGCTAGCGCCTCCGCTCAGCACCACGATTAGGGGTTTTGGTCCCAGCTTTGAAATGGAGTTGCCGGTGTGGCCTTCAGCAGACGCGAACTGTGCGGCTGAAACTCCATCCCCGCCGGCTTGGGCCAGCTCAAACGGTGGGTATCTGGATTCCAGCGAATGGATCAGATGGTAACCCACAAACTTGTTGCTGAAGACCAGAAGCAGCACTGTCCCGGCAGTCACCAAATATCGCGCCAGCCGCTGCCATCGGCCCAACCACCAAAGGACAACGCCGAAAACGATCAGGCCCAGCGAAAACTGCAGGGGCATCAGGATAGCCCCAACCAGCTTCTTTGTGAGTAAGAATATTTTCATCGACCTTGACGTTCCAAGGCAGACAGACTCTGCCGTGACGGGTTATCGTTACCGATGCAACAACTCCTGGTCGTATTCCAGTTCCTGGACACGGCTGTTCGGATTCGCCGCCTCGGTGGGGTGTCGTTGGTCTTCTATGTCCAGGTAGATTTTTCGATACGCCTCCACGCCCTGCTCAAGTGAGAAGTGCCGGCGCCCCGCCTCCACGCATCGGAGCCGGGTTTCTCCGTCCATGCAGAGGGCAAGCAGTTCGCGGACCGCAGCCCGTCGCGCTTCGGGTGAAAACTCCCGCATCACGACTCCTGCGCGCGCCTGGGAGACCACCGAATCCATGTCGCCCACGCCCGCGTTTACCAGGCAAGGAACTCCGCAACCCAAAAACTCGCCCAGGCGAGTGGGTGCCGAGCTCTTCTTTGAGAAGACGGGCTTGATAAAGAAGGCCGCGGCATCCATACGGCGCATCTGCTCAGGAACCTTGCGATATTCCACAGAGTGCAGTTCCACGCTGTCAGTCGGAACGCCGCACTCTCTAATCCTGGCCCGAACATAATCGTGATCGCCCCGATTCACCACCATCAGCCGCGCCTTCGGGAGCACCCTCAGCAGTTCGTTGAAGCACTCGAGCACTTCATCAAACAGATAGAAGGTTCCCACTGATCCCACGTATCCCAGCACGAATTCCTGGGGCGCGTCATCATTGTGTCGATCTGCGGGGCGGAACAATTCCAGGTCCGTGCATGTCGGTATCACTTCAAACCGGGTGTTGTGCGCCCGCAGGTAAGGGAACTCCCGCATCGCTTCCACGCCGGCCTGCGTCAATGAAACCACCACGTCCGCGCGCGTCAGCAACCTCTTTTCAAACCACTTTGCCGCCCGGTACACAGCCGAGCCCTGCCGCCACGCGCCGCCGTCCACTTTTTCATCCGGCCAGAAGCCGCGCATGTCGAAGATGAGCCTCGCTCCCGTTGCTCTCTTCAGGACCAGCCCGATCACGCCCGGCACGTATCCCCGGACGTGCACAATCTCGGGGGCTTGCCGCACGGCAACTCCAATGCCGCGCACCACCCCATGCATGATGTCGAACGCCGTGGCCGGCACGCTGGGCCGCTTGTGGTAGCGCAACGGAACCCATTTGATCCCCGCGGTCTCAAGCTGTTGCTGCAACTGCCGCCGGCGCGAGAGGTCCTGCAAGTCATGCGGCTTCTCAAAACTCAGGATGGTAAATGCAAATTCGCCGGCCAGTTCGCGCAGATAAGGCAGCACCTGCGACTGTCCCAGCGGCTCCATCAGGCCGTCGTAGGTGATGTAAAGCACCCGCGCCGGCCGCGGCGAATCCGCCCTTGCATGTCTTGCCCGGCGTTCCCCCAGCCGGTCATTCAGCCGCAATCCGATTGCTGCCGGCAGCGCGGCCAGCCACAACGCCCGCGCCCGCATCAATCCCAACTCTCGAAGCTGTGCCCGCGTCGAAATACCCTGCATCCAGGAAAACCGCACATAGTTGGCCGCCGCCTTATAGAAGCGAAGCGGGGCGTAGGGAAACCATCTGAACTGGTACTTTAGCAGGCTCAGGTGGGCCGCTCGGATTCCCGGCGCGTGCTTCAGCCCGTCCCTTGCGTTCAACCCGCTTGAGAGGTGCTCGCCCACGTCTGAGCGGTCCTCCGTGTGATAAACCCGCAGCCGCTGGTTGACGTGCCTTTGAATGTACGATGCAGCCACGCGGTTGATGACAGCGGTCTCGGGCAGGTAGTTGCGGTAGCCCGGAATCAGTTCGAAAGGATAATTTCTGATCACTTCCGTCCGATAACATTGCCAGGTCTCGTGAACGCGTTTCAGCCGGTAAGTCACTTCCACGTGGCTGCAATCGAGGGGCGAAGCCGGAAGGTCCGGCCCGTAGGGCGCGCCATTCTGGTCCACACAAAACGCCGTCACGCCTGAGAACCGCCCCCGCTCTCCCTCCGGAATGCTTTCCCACACGTCCTTAAAATTCTCCAGCGCCCGCGGAACGCACTCGTCGTCCGAATCGAGGCAGATGAAGAATTCGCCGCGAGCGAGTTCCAGCGCGCGATTCCACGCCGCCGCCTTGCCGCCGTTCTCCTGCCACGCGTAGCGGACTGTGAAGCCGGCTTCCCGCTGCCAGCTTTCCACCCGTTCGCGCGTGTTGTCCGTCGAGCCGTCGTCAATCACCAGCCACTCAAAGTCCCGCAGCGTCTGGCGCCGCAGGCTTTCGTACGGCCTCCGCAGCGTTTTGGCTCGGTTATAGGTCGGAGTAAAGACGGTGAATCGCGGCGCCCGATCGCCCATCAATGCCGTCTTTCCTCCACTCCGGCCTCAGGCGGGCTGAAGTCACCTATGGCAAAAGCGTATTGGCATGGGGCCGGTTTTTGTGTGCAAATCGCCCGCATCAGTTGCAGATGGCCTGCCTGCATCCGTTCGAAAGAATACCCTCTCTCAACCCGCGTCCTGGCCGCACGCGCCATCTTCCGGTACCGCGCTCCGTCGCGCACCAGCCGCGCCGTCTGCTCCGCCAGTTCTCCGGCATCCTGCGGCGGCACCAGCACTCCGCACCCGCCTTGCAGCAGGTCGCGCACGCCTCGCACGTCAAACCCCAGCACCGGAGTGCCCGTAGCCATGGACTCCACGCAGGCGACCGGCAGACCTTCGCTCTCGCTCGGCATCCAGAGGACCGTCGCTTCCCGCAATCGCTCTTCGGGGCGTTCCACCATGCCCCAGAAAGTGACGGCATTCTTCCACCCGCGCTCCGCCACCACGGCGGTCAATCCATCCCGCAGCGGCCCGTCTCCCACAAACCACAGCCGCGCCGCCGGAAACTGTTTCCTCAGCCAGCCAAAAGCTTCGAGCGCCTGCCAGGGACCTTTCCCGGCCACCAGCCTTCCCAGCACGCACACCACAACATTTTCGGTAGGCGTCCTCTCTTCAAACCGGAACCGCTCCGTGTCAACCCCGTTGGGAACCACGGCAATCTCTTCGCGCGCCATGCCCAACCCTTCAGCGGCATGGTCGGCAAGGGAAGCAGAAACAGCGGCCAGGTGCGCCGCCAGCTTTCGCTGCGTCCAGCGCTGCAACCCCCGCGAAAGCCTGTGCCGCGCCGTTCGGCCGTCCCAGCAGACGTCGTGCCCGTGCAGCACCCACAGCGTGGGGACCCTGACTCCCGCCAGCGCCGCCACCACCGCTGCCTTGGGAGTGTGGATTGCCAGCACGTCCGGCCGCAGCTGCTTCAGTTTCCTGCGCAGCCGCCAGGCAGCCACCGGCGCCGACTTGTGCCAGCGGAATTTTCCCAGCCGGAACAGCGGGTGCCACTCAACGTCCTGGTACCTGCTGCCTTTCAGCGTGTTAGCTTCCCGCAGGGTCACAACGTGCGCCTCGCATCCCTCGCGGCCTGCTGCCTTTGCAAGCTCCATCACGACGCGTTCGGCGCCGGCTGATTTCAGGCTTTCAACAAGATAAACAATCCGCATTTCAAGACCTTAGACGGAACGATCCACGAACCAGCGGATTTTGCCGTGAAAGGGCACGGATTTATCCGTGCCGAAGAGGCAATTCGAAGAAGGCGGCTTTAGCCGCTGAAAATTCCGGCGCCATGAGCGCTCCGTACAGGGGCTGAAGCCCCAATAGGAGCTTCCAGGCGCTCCAACGGCACGACTGAAGTCGTGCCCTTTCACGAAGCTCCACTGCGTCATGAATAATTCGCGTTAGTGCAGTCCCACGCGCATCTTTCAGCTTCTCGCCCCGAGCAGGCTCGTAAACAACCGCCCTCTCTCGCCCGCATCTGTCTGCTCCAGCGCCCCGATGGTCTTCCGGGGCAACGTGCTATAGCCAACAACAAAGACGGAATAGGCAAGCCTTCGCCGGAAGTTTCTGTCCGGTTGCCGCCAGGTCGCCTTGATCGCCCGCAGCGTCAGGTCCCAAAGCCTGTCCGGCCACGCGTGGCTTTGCGGGTCCTTCCGCAGGGAAATGATGCGCCGCACCCAATGCTGCGGGCAGCCGCCAATCCAATCCTCCAAAGGCGCAATCTTTCCATCCGTCAGCCGGAACAGCACGTCGTAAAGTTCAAGGTCAAGGTGCAGGCGCTTTCTCACCACGGCCAGAGGGTCCGCTGATGCCTGATTATTCCGCCCATGCAGGCGATACTTTGCGAGTGCCGGCCGCAGGCGCTCCACCCGGCCGAACAACCCCACCGCCGCCAGGTAAAAGTCCGGACAGCCTTTCCACACCGATTCCGGAATCGGCATGATCCTCTCAAGGGCTGACCGCGCGAACACGTTGCCACTGGTGGGCGATCCCACGCCGAATGACCCCAGCAGGGGACTCGGCAATGCCGTCCCGCCTACCATCCTTCCCAGCGGCGTCCCACTCTTGTCCGTGGCCTTCAGGGGAAACAGCATTCGCACGGTGCTTTCCCGCCATTCGCGGACAACGGTTTCAATCGCCGTCGGCTCCAGCGCGTCGTCGGAGTCGAGAAATAGAACCATGTCGCCCGTCGAGGCCTGAAAGCCGACATTGAAGGCTGAGGCTTGCCCTCCGTTCTCCTTGAAGATTGTTCGAACCTTGTTACCCCGGCTTTCGATCACTCGCCTGGAATCGTCCGTCGAGCCGTCGTCAACCACAATCACTTCCGTATGGGGCCAGGTCTGCGCCAGCGCGCTGTCAATCGCTTCACCCAGAAACCGGCCATAATTGAAATTGCTGATAATGATGCTGACAGATGGCCGCCGGCTCGCAGCGTCCGCCGGGCGCGGCATTTCCGCGGGCAACGACAAAACAGCCGAGGCGGAGTGTCCCCCATTGGGCATTACCGCGATTCTCCTTCCAGCGGCCTGCGAAGCTCCCCAGGCTGGCCGCCCGAAGCCTTCGGCGGACCGGGCGGGAAGAATGCGCGATGGCAATCCTTGGCCAGGCTCCAAATTCCCAGCCCGCCCCGATTGCGACGCCCATATGTCCCCGATAGAACCATTGAGATCAAGCGCCGTGCGGTTTCCCTCAGACTCGACGCTTGACCATATAACGAGGCCCGGCAGGCCAGCGACTTTGCGCGCATCTCGTACCAGCGCTGGGCCTTGGTCAGCCGCAGGCGGAGTTCGGGCGAGCGCTCAGCGGCATCGGCCAGGAGGACTGCCCGGGCCCCAGCATCTTCGGCCTGCCGCGTGTACTCTGCATCGCCCGTTTCAAATACCGACCGCAGCCCGCCATTCGGCCGAGCGCGAAAACCCGCCGTGTTGTTCCCATGCTGACGATACAGCACCAGTACGTCCGGTACTAGGGCAACGCTGCCCGTGACCTCAGCAGCGAAAAGGAGCCAGTACTCATGCCCTCTGCCAGGAGACACAAGCGGAGGGGCGGGCGGGACCTGACCGAGCAGGTTGGAGCGGAAAACGCAGGCAAAGCCCGGCGACATGCCAAGGCGACTACTGAGCGAGTGCCATCCCAGGCTGTTTTCAGCGTCAAGGCATGTCGTCCGCCTCGCTGAGGGAGTACGCCTTCCGAGCGGCTTGAGGCTCTCGTCCACCACTTGGCCCGAATGAATCACAAGGACGCAACCCGCCTCGGAAAACAGATCTGCGCAACGCTCCAGTTTGTGGTCAAGCCAAACATCGTCCTGATCGCAGAAGGCAATCAATTCACCGGAACAAAGTGACGCCGCCCGCAGGAAATTTCTGCCATGCCCAAGGCGCTCCTCATTCTGATGGATTCGCACGGGAAAGGGCGCTTTTGAGGCAAAGCGATGAAGAATGTCGAGCGTTCCGTCCGTCGAGCCGTCATCACATACAACCAACTCGCACGGCAGCAGCGTCTGCCGGGCAAGGCTGTCCAGTTGCTCCTGCAGGAATCGTTCGCCATTGTAAGTGGCCATTGCTACTGAAATCCTGGCTTCTTTCATGCTCTTCCCCGATCCGTTCCGCACCTAATCCACATAAAGGACGCCGATGCCATAGCCACCCTGTTTTGGGTCCCTGACGATTTCCGCATGGCGACAGTTAGATTTAATTTCGCGCCAGAAACGTGGCACCCCGCCTACAGCATCAGAAGGACCATCCACAATGTCATGAAAGGCGATGACGCCGCCTTTCCGGACCATCGGCCCGTACATCTCGAAGTCGCGCTTGACGCCTTCGTAGCGGTGGTCGCCGTCAATAAAAAGGTAGTCGAGGGGCTGACCTCTGAAAGCCTCTTTCACGCGGGCCAGCATCTCGTTACTGTGCGAGTCGCCCCGCAGAAGGTGCAGGCGCTGCCTGCGGCGGGCGAAGCGCTGGTAGAACCACTGCCGCCGGGTGCTATAGCCACCGCCGAATTTCCCGCCCGGCAGGTCAACGCTCACAATGGTGGCATGCGGGCTCGCGAGGCGCGTCAGGAAGAGGAGCGTGCCACCCTGAGCTGTGCCGACTTCCAGGGCGCGTTCGGGCCGCAGATCAGCAAGAATTTCACCAAGCGCGGCAAGCTCGCTGGGGACCTGTATTGCCCTGAAGTATTGGTTTCCAAGGACAAAATCGACCAGTCCCGGTAAGCCACGAGACCGCCCCACAAGCGCATAGTGCGCCCAGCAAGACGCGGCACGCCATCTCCAGCCGAGCTTGAAGCCCAGCGTGTATTGCGGGGCTGGCCCGCCTTGCGCTTCGGGCGGCTTCAGCGCGCCAGGTGTAGCGAAGACCGCCGGGGTTGCGGTCTGCGGTTTTTGATTCGGTGCGTGGGAAGAACCGCGGACCTCAACGCCGGAGGTCCGCGCTACCGAATGTTTCAGCGCGCCAGCTTGAGCAAGAGTCTGATCTGCCACTTTTCCTCCATGGTGAGAACATAGCGCCAGGCGGCCAGGGCAAAGCCGCCGCCCATCAGCAGCGTCAAAACCGCGTGGGCAATCAAGACCTGAGTTGAGGCCCATAGAAACGCCAGCCCTAGTGCCAGGGCTGCGAGCGTGGCCGCGCTGCGCCTTAGGTCCCTGCCCGCCAGCAGCCGGGCGGGAGTGCGCGTGATCCAGCAGGCAGCGACAGTGAGAAGAATAAAATCCAGTGTGACGCGAATGGCCCAGGCCAGCGCCGCGCCGGGCAAGCCGAAGCGCGTTACAAGAAACCAGACCAGGCCGAGGTGAATTGGAAGTTCCGCCACATGGAACTTGGCCGGAATGTCGGGCCGGCCCACGCCGTAAAGGAGGTTATGCGGGACTAAGGCGAGCGAATTGGCGAAAACCGCAATTGCCATAATCTGGAGCACCAGCGTCCCCTCGATTGCGAATTTTGCCCCCAGCCACAGTGTGAGAACCGGACGGGCAAAGAAGGCCAGGAGAAGTGCAGCCGGACCGACAATGATGATGAGGAACTTGAGGGAGCGGACGAGCGTGCGCCGGATCCATTCCTCGTCTCCGCGGCCGGCTGAGGTGCTGAAGGCTGGAAACAGGGTGCCCATGAGGCTGCCGGGAAGGATGCTCAGCTTGCTTGAAATCATGTACGGAGGTGTATAAAAACCTACGGCGGCGATAGAAACCACCGCGCCAATCAGAAAGCGGTCAAAATAGACCAGGATGGGGCCTACGATCCCGGAGACTGTGACCCAGCCGCCGAAGCCCAGCAGGGAACGGACGAGGCCAAAATCAAAGCGGAAACGGCGCAGGGCGGGATAGAGGCGCAGGCAAAGCACCGTGACAACAGCGAGCGAGGCAAGTCGCGCGACGGCCAGGACGACCACGACGGCGGGCAATCCGAAACCGAGCGCCAGGGCGGCGACGGGCAGCAGATAGCTGAGCGTGCTGGCGGGAATGCTGACCGCGTTCAGAAGGTCAAAGCGCTGCGAGGCGCCCAGGACGCCCTGCATGGAGCCGCTGGCAAAATCGAAGGGAAGCAGCACGGCCATGATCAGGAAAACCAGGCGCGCCTGGGGATGGAGGTCGGCGGGAATCTTGAGAACGCGCTCCACCAGAAAGGGAGAAGCGGCGGCCAGCGCGATGCCGCCCGCGAGTCCCAGGAACGCCTGGCTGGCCAGCGCCGTCCATACCAGTTCCGGCAGCCGGGCGGTTTCGCCCTTGCCCAGAAGCTCCGCTACAAACTTGGTGGTGGCCGGGCCAATGCCCAGGTTGAAAAGCGCAAAATAACCCACCACCAGCCAGGCCAGCGAGTAAAGGCCGTAACGGTCAGGCCCCAGATGATGGATCACGTAAGGGACCGTGGCCACGGCTACTACGAGCGGCACTACGCGGCCGGCAAGGTTCAGCGCCGTGTTGCGGGCCAGTGTTCGCCCGCTGACATCAACATGCGTGGCAGTGTTCGCTTTGGTTGGATTCATGCGATTTGTAGCGCAGGTCCTTGCGGGCTGATTCTCTTAG
>JAJYJL010000196.1 GCA_021789565.1 Acidobacteriota bacterium | reverse complement strand
CCTTTAGGAGCAGGCGGCATCTGCGGAGGGGCTGTTAGCGCCATCTTGACGGAGGGCGGCAGTTTGTCGGCGTTCCCCACCAGCAGGCTGACGTTCCAGATCTGCTCATCGGTCAGCAGCCCGGTAAAACCCGGCATGCCCGACAGGCGTATCCCATGTTTCACCTTCCAGTAGCTCTCACCAATGGGATCGTCCGTAACCATATGGCCCGGCGCGAAAAGCTGAGGGGGCCGGGGAAACATTCCCTTCGAAACATTGGACTGCGGCCGCCCTGGAATACCGTGACAGCCGCCGCAGTTGTGCCGGTAGACATCGACCCCTGCCAGTAACTCGCCTTCGCTGGCCTGGGTGGATTTGGTTTTGGGCGCATCGCGGTTGATCGTGGCACGTAACGCCGTCTTGGCAAAAAAGGTCTCAAAAGGCATTGGCGCCGCTGCGGTAGCAACCGGCGCGTGGCCCGATATGCAATAAAGATAAAACGCTGCCGGGACCACAAGGATTCCGATAATGATGCCAAAAATGATTTTACCCATAGTTTCCTCTCACCCCGCTTCCGGATAGTCATCTGCTGATTCCATGCTTCCTGCAACTTCTCTACGGTTACAGTATATGACAGCGCCGCTCAGCCCCGGCCTTTCTTATTTTGTTTTCGTTTGGCGACGGCCTGGGCGATCCTGGCCAGGCGTCCCGTCCCCCTGGGGTGAGCCGCCTTCGTGCCTTTCGTAGCTTTCGCGGCCGTGACGGCCTTTGCAGATTTCACAGCCCTGTCAGCTTTGGCGGACTTACCAGCTTTAACCGGCTTTGCATTGCTTGCTGCCTTAGCGGTCTTAGCGGGCTGAGCGGATGGAGCTGCACCGACTTGTTTGGCAGGCTGAACCGGCGGTGCCGGACGTTCTTTAATACCCGAAAGCGACCGCAGCGCCTGAATCACCTGCGGCTGGGTCTTGATCTTCCCATCCAACTGGTCGAAAAAGATGCGTTCCAGAATCTTATCAAACTTCGGGCCAGGCTTGACGCCCAGCACCAGCAGTTCGCTTTCCGGCAGCCGCGAACGAACCAGGGGAGCTTTGACCAGAAAATTCTTGATGCGGCTCTGAATCTTTGCCTGGGGATAGTAAGCCAGCAGGTAAAGCAGCAACGGCCTGGGTTGCTGTGAAAGCAACCTGTAGGTCTGGCTGGGCGTTGCGCATTTGGCGCCTGAAAGCAGGTGGGCGATTTTTTTCGCCTCACGATCCAGGTTGAGGGCAAGTTTTACAAGCTTGGGATCGACGAGTGCCTTCCTGGCCAGTTGCTGCCTCTGCGAACCGTTCAGTTTTGCTGCAAGGCAGTCAAAATTCAGCAGGAACATATCCTCGCCTGGAGACTTCCTGGCAAGCGCCGCGACCTTGCGGAAGCGGTCATAGTCAACTCGCGTCAGGCTTCGGTCAAGACCCGCCAGAAGACCGCGATCCTGATACAACTTGATCACCCGTTCCGGATTATCCTCCCGCAGTACCGCTTCAATCTCACTGGCCTGCTTGTCCGCCGGAAGGTCGGCCCAGATCCGCTCTTCCAGCGCCGCGTCGAGCCATCGTTGCGTCTTTTCATCAATTTTGAATCCAAAACGCAAACCCAGCCGCAACAATCGATAGATGCGGACAGGATCGTCCCAGAAGCTCCGCGAATGAAGGGCCCGGATTTCCTGCCTCTCAATGTCACCCGCGCCGTTCTTGGGATCCAGCAGAAGCCCGCGGGAATTGGGATGCAGGGAAATAGCCATCGCATTAAAAGCAAAGTCCCGCCGCTTCAGGTCCTCGAAAATCATGGCAGGCTTAATCACCGGCGGCCGCCCGGGCCGGGTGGGAATTTCCTGATGGCATTGGGCAATTTCAGCACGGACTCCGTTGCTGAACCAAAGCTCTGCGGAACCGCGCCTCTTGTCCATTCTGGTGCCGACAACTTCGGCCGTACCCATTGCCCAGGCGGCCGGACCTTTACGGGATTCCTTAGCCTTCGGCTTCCTGGAAAGCAAGTAACGCAGAATCTTCTGGTTGTTTCCTTCGGTGGCAAAATCAAGATCGCGGACGACCGCATGGCCGAACGTCATGTCTCGGACGGCCCCGCCCACAAGATAAAGGTTGATGCCCCCGTCATAAGCAATCGGGCTGAGCTCGTTCACCAGCTGGAACTGGGCAGGTGAGAGCCGGCTCTCCATCAGAAAGTTGTAATCGGTCATAGTTTCCTACACGCGATCCCTCATTGGCCGCGAACCTCAGGCTCGCGGGTGATGAGTTTGATAGACTTGGCGCAGTCGCTCTTTGAGGACATGCGTATAAATCTGGGTCGTCGAAATATCGCTGTGACCCAGCATCGTCTGGATTGATCTCAAATCGGCCCCCCGCTCCAGCAAATGGGTAGCAAAAGAATGCCGAACCATGTGCGGCGTCAAAGATACGCGGATTCCCGCCCGGCGCCCATAGGCGCCAAGTATCTTCCAGAATCCAATGCGCGAGAGCTGGCCGCCGCGCTGATTCAGAAAGAGGTACGAAAGCCCCCGCCCCTTCGCAAGGGCGCTTCTCCCATGCCGGAGATAGCCCTCCGCAGCACGCAAAGCCGACTTCCCCACAGGTATCAACCGTTCCTTTTGTCCCTTCCCCACACAGCGAACGATCCCCAGGTTCGGTTCAAAGTCCTCCCAGCGCACGCTGAGAAGTTCCGAAACGCGCATGCCGGTGGCATAAAGCAGCTCGAGCATGGCGCGATCGCGAAGCCCTTGGGGAGTCGAGGTGTCGGGCTGCGCAAGCAAACCCTCAACCTCTTTAAAATTCAGATACTTGGGCAAAGAATGGGAAAGATGAGGCGCCTCGACCTCGTGGGCTGGATCAACTCTTAGTCTCCCCTCCTTCACCAGAAACTGGAAGAAATGGCGGAGGGCAGCCAGCTCCCTCGCCACAGACCGGGCGCTCAGACCTTTCCGGTAAAGGGTCTCAAGGAACTTGCGGATATCCTCGTGCCGAACCCTTTCGAGTACCAGGTTTGAATCGTGGAGGTATGCAGCAAACTTGCGAAGGTCGCGACCGTAGCTTACGATACTGTTTGACGCCAGACCCTTTTCGACAGCGGCGTAATCCAGAAAACTGGCAACTTCCGACGAAATATTGGCAAGTGTATCCGGCATTCCTTGTCCCGATGAGCCTTCCTTGATCCGACCCAGAGTTTAAGAACTTAAAGCAAAATATTAAGATAATAGACCTATCATCAATATAATAAATGTATTGTTAATTTATAGATTCCTCGCCACTCCGTGGAAAATGTCACTACGAACCCTTTGGGCTGAACGGAAACCTCTTCTTTAACAGCTATGATCATCTGAAACTCGCCTGACTTTGTCAATAGCAAGTGCCACTGTCTCAACAAAGTAGCAAACATTCACGGAAAAAATAACCGTAACCCGCCCGGCGCGAAAGCAAATAATCGAACCGCATCTTAGCACAGGCTGTTTCGTAAAACCAAATTGGTTTTTCAAGAGTCATCCGCCCCCCTTGCGCCAAGCATTTTCCCCCACGCCGCCGCCGAGACGAAGCATGTCATGTAAAACTGATCAGGCGCAGCTTGTGCTGTGTAATTTCGCGTCGGCAAGAAAAAGACAAGCAGATTCTTAACCCTATAAATTTACGGGTGGCAACTCAAGCCGTTGATGGATGGCATAAAGAACGAGTTCCAGCCGGTCTGAAACACCCACTTTGTCGTAAATGGAACGGAGATGGTTCTTCACTGTCTGTTCAGAAATCGTCAAGTGCCCGGCAATCTCACGGTTTCGCAGCCCCTGCGTCAGGCAACTAATGATGGTCTTCTCTCTGGGCGTCAGGGTATCGATAGGGCGCGAGTGGGGTGAGCTGGAAGTGGAAAAAAGCCCGTTGCCATTATCTTTCTGCGGCGGCTGGATAACTTCACCGCGCAGCACCTTTCGGACATTCTCCACGAAGACCTCCGGCTGCGCCGATCTTGGGATCACACCGGACGCTCCGTCCCGAATCAGGTGCTCTTGCTCTATTCCAGTCATATGGGATGCGGTTATAACCACCAAACATGCCGGAGAAACCCCGTGGATCTGGTCGAGAAGTCTCTGCCGGCTGTTCAGAGCTATCTCCTGCTGAACCAGAGCGAGATCCGGCCGGAATGTTTTGGCCATCGCCACAAGTTGCAGAAAATTTTCAGCCTGAGCGACAACTCGAAGATCATCCTCAAGGCTGAAAAGCTTCTTGAGCCCCAGGCGGAAAACTCCTTCGCTGTCCGCAATCAGGATTTTCACCCTGGCCTTATTGTTGGTTCGTTTTCTCGGATGCATTTCTAAACTCGGGGGAAACGAACTATCGCGGATTGGCTTGTGGCCGGGGCAGTCCAATCAATGCGGCGCGCCATTCTGACCTGATCAATGGACCTTGAGAGGCATCGGCTTTGGGCAAACTATGCGGAACGCTTTATTGAAGCAAAACAATAATCGTCAATAACCACTCCAAGCCCTGCCGGCGCTCCGGCCTTCTGCTGGCGAACCACCCGCCCCACGCACTGTAACTGCATGGGGGTCCCGGTAACCTCTGATGGAAGTAAAACGGTGAACTCAATGGGCGTGTCATGCCGCAGCCGAACCGGGGCCAGAATAAACAGGCCATTTCCGCTCATGCTCGCTGTTTTCCCCTGGGCGTCTCGTTCCCTCCCCGCCCGTGTTTTCCATCTAAGATGGACCGGGAACTCCACGGGTATCCTTGTCCCGCCGCGAATGCCTTTCCGTCCGTGATTCATTTTGCTCGTCTCCAATTCAGGTATCGGAATTTCCTAAACGCACCTTTACGCCTTCGGTCCCTAAGCCAGCAGCCGCTCCCGGGCCGACACCGCCAATTGGGGATGCGCGCTTCCCAACCACAGTGACGGAATTACCGGGCGGGATCTACGGCACCGTAGTACCGGTACCTTTGTGCTGACTATTGTCACTGCCCGTCGCGCTTGATAACCTTTCACGTGAGGCAATAATTCCAATGCAGAAGGAAGCATGGGGTAATTGTATACAAACGCCCCTTTCTTTAGGAGGAGCTGGACGCCATGAGGCTGGGTGACATTGCAAAGAAGCTCGGTTGTGCACTAGAAGGGCCCGAGGAGATCGAAATCACTGCCGTTGCAGGCATCGAAGAGGCGGGTCCGTCCGAATTAACTTTCCTTTCCAATCCCAAGTACCGGCGAAAAAGCCAGACCACGCGGGCGGCAGCCATCATCCTTTCGGCGGAGGATCCAGACCCCGGCCGCCCAGCCCTGAGGTCCACCAATCCCTATCTGGATTTTGCGAAGGCGCTCGAGCTTTTTTATCCCCCGGTACGCCCGGAGCCCGGCATTCATCCAACCGCAGTCATCGCTGTGGGATCCAAGGTGGGCCAGAATCCCTCGATTGGCCCTTACGTGGTGGTAGAGCAGGGTGTTGAAATTGGTGACGATTGCGTCATCAAGGGTCATGTGATGATTTATCAGGGGGCCAAAATTGGGCATCGTTTTTTTGCCCACTCCCACGCCGTTGTCCGGGAAAACGTCCAGATCGGCAATGACGTGATTCTGCAAAACGGCGCCATTATTGGCAGCGACGGCTTCGGATTCGCCCGCCAGGCTGACGGCTCTTACTATAAAATCATTCAGACTGGAACGGTTGTCATTGAAGACGGGGTCGAAGTGCAGGCGAATGCCTGCATTGACCGTGCCACGGTGGGCGAAACCAGGCTGCGACGGGGCGCCAAGGTGGATAACCTCGTCCAGGTGGGGCATGCCTGCGACATTGGTCAGAATTCCCTGCTCTGTGGCCAGTCCGGGCTGGCGGGCAGTTGCAAAGTTGGGGAAAACGTGGTTCTGGCGGGCCAGGTGGGCGTTGCGGGGCATTTGACAATTGGCAAGAACGTGATTGCCACAGCCCAGACTGGAATTCCCTCAGACGTTGAACCAAACAAGATCGTTTCCGGATATCCTGCCATGGATAATTCCCGCTGGCTGAAATGTTCAGCCGCCTACGCTCGCCTTCCGGAAATCCATGCGACAGTGCGCAGGCTCATGAAGCATCCAAATACTCCAGATCAAAATGAGTAATTGAGGATAGACGGCAGGTGGCGAGGATCTCGAATAAACCGGCTTGACCGGCAACCTTCAAGCGGCCTCAGGTTCAAGCGGTTGTTCCTCGGCCGAAAGCCCCTCCCTAACCGCCTGACGCACCTGCGCTGCGATTCTTGAGCGGTCTTCAAGGCTGCAACCCGCGGTCGGGACAGGGGCGTGGATGGTAATTCGAACCGGCCCTGGATAAATCCTGAAATCGCCCGGGCGCATAATCCTGTTGGCGCCTGAAACCGAAATCGGCACAATGGACACGCCCGCGTCGATCGCCATCACAAAGACGCCCCTTTTAAAGGGCTGCAGGCGTCCGGTCCTGCTCCGGGTCCCCTCCGGGAACACCAGGAACGAATGGCCTGCCTTTAGGGCGACGACCGCCTGCTCCACCGCGGCATAAGCTCGTTCACGATGGGTCCGGTCCACTGGTATAAAACCGCGCATCCGCATTGCGCTTCCCAGGACTGGAACGCGGAAAAATTCTTTCTTTGCCATGACGAGAACAGGCGGAAGGATGGCGGCTACAGCCGGCGGGTCACAGTTGCTCTGGTGGTTGGGCATATAGACCACCGCCTCTCCCGCCGGAATATTTTCACTGCCTATGACGGTTATTGTGACGCCGGCCATCCACAAAGCAGTCTTCGCCCCGAAAAGGCCAACGGAGTAGAGAACGTCGGTGTTTCCGGTGATTGCGCTCCAAAGGAGCAAGGGAGGGCCAAGAATCAGCAAGTAAAGAACAATGATGGCATACACAAGCAATGTTCTGACCATCAGTCTCCCGCCGCCGTTCCTTTCCCCGTTTCACCCTTCAGCCAGCCGGTGCGGACCGCAAGTTGAGCGCGCGAGGAGTTCGGCAATTCTATCACCTGATACATCGTCGACTTCCTGGATCCAAGCAGAAACCCAATATCAAAAACCGTTGCGCCACGCTGAACCATGAACGTGACTTTCTCTCCCGGCCTGAGGTAAATCAGTTCGCGTTCTGGCGTAACCGGCAGCACAACGCCGTTCATTTTGAGAAGGACGTCACCGGACTGGATTCCCGCTTTCTGCGCAGGACTGCCGGGAACAACTGATTCTACGTGAATGGGTCCCATGAAACCTTGGAGCGATTGGAATCCCAGGTCGGGCACGACTTTTGTTTCGGTTTTTAACCCCAATCCCGCATAGGCAAGATATTTTGCATAATCAAGATCGCCGGTCCCATTGATGCAGTTGCAGAAAAACATTTTGACAGGGAACCATGGCGCAAAGTGAGAAATGCCGCTTTCAAGGTCGGTATCCGTAAAGAAGGCCCCGCGTTTGGCGAAGTTTTTGTTCAGCCACCGCATGAGGTCATCCAGGCTGTACCGATTGTCACTCGAATGGCGGATTCCAAGGTCAAGCAGATAGCCCAGCAACTCTCCCTTGTTGTAGTAGGAAATACTTCGTTCCGGCCGAGAGTAATCAGGATATTTCTCAAGCCAGGCTTCGCGTCCTGATTCAGCGGCACTCTCAAACTGCCTCGCCGGTCGGGCCCTGAGCTGGTTGATCTCCTCAGCCAGGTGCGCGTAAAACTGCCCTTTATGGATTAGCCCGGAACGCAGCTGGACAACTTCTGCATACATGCTCGTAACGCCTTCAGAAAACCACAGGTCGCTGGTATCGTTCCCATGGATATAATCGATGGGCGCGAGCCCCTGGGGGCGGATGCGCTTCACATTCCAGAGATGGAAAAACTCATGTGCCGAAATATCTTCGAGGCTTGCAAGGCCCGCGCGCATATCGGCGGCCGGGATACTGATCGCCGCGCCGTTCCGGTGTTCCATTCCACCACTCCCCTTCGGAGGGAAAAAGAACATGAAGGTGTATCGCTTGAACGGAACGTCCTGCATCAGGTCTGTTTCAGTGGCGGTAATTTTCTTGAGCACCCTGAGGAGCCGCTCTGGCGAATAAAGACTCTGATCCCCATCCACGACAATGCGGTACGTCGCGCCCTGCTGAACATAATCGTACTGCTGAAAATTTCCCGCTTCGGCGGGACTGTCCACCAGACGGTCGTAATCCGGCGCCTGATATTCGCCGCGCGCAGGCCCGTCATCCAGCACCGTTACCAGCTTCCAACCCTCAGGCAGAAGGAATCTTACGCGGACAGGACGTTTGCGCTCATGCGGCAGATAAAACAGCAGCAGCGCAAAATTCAGAAACGCATGGCGACTGTCGAGAACTGCTGAGAAAACGTCGTCCCTGTTTGCATAGACTTCATAGTGGAGTTCCAAGCTGGAACAGCGGTCTCCGCTTGCCCATGTGTTGGTATCCACGCGACGCAGGGGTGCCGGCCGGCCATGACACTCTGCTTGAACGTCCTGCACGTTGCGAACAAAGTCCCGAATTTGATAGAGGTTGTTCCACGTGGGTATCTGAAATTCGGTTCCCGGGTCAACCTGCGGCACCTTCATGGTGACACTTACCAGATGAGAGGCTGGCTTTCTCAAATCCAGCACGTATTGGATTGGAGGATTCTGCGCGAGCCCGATTGCCGTTCCGGGTATTAATAATAGGAACGGGGCAAGAATAGCAGACAGGGCCACCCCCCATCGGATCGATCCAAGCATGGTTTTGAAAGAACGATTCATTCGCCGGTTCTGCTAACTCTAGGGCCCCATGGGCTGTCATGAAATTTATACTCTACGCTGTTTCCCGCTTCGAAGGGAAGTCCACCAGTACAGACAGGCGCCGCAGCAGACGGTCAGTAATCCCAGAAAGGATTCTGTGGGGCGAAGGCGAACGGTGGAAACCAACATGCCGCAGCCGGCCAGCAGAAAAACAGCAGGCACAAGGGGAAAAAAGCGGTCAACCGCGGGCAGCTTTCGCCAGCCAGGGCGCTTTCGGAGTTTAAAAATTCCGGCCGTTGCCATCGCCGCAAAAAGCACCAGCATGAATCCAATGTAATAGATGAGCGCCTCGAAGGTTCCCGTGATGATCAAGGCGGCCGTGGCAACTGTCTGGAACAGGACCGCAACCGCCGGAGTCTGGAATCGTGGGTGAAGCCGGGCCGCCGATGCAAAAAAACAACCGTCCTGCGCCATGGCATAATAGACCCGCGGCCCTACGATCACCATGGCGCTAATGCACGAAAGCAACGCTGCGGCCATCATCCCGCTGAAGATCGCGCCGCCCCGTCCTGCAAACAGTACCCGCGCCGCTTCGGACCCGACCGGAAGAACTCCCTTCAACTTTTCGGGCGGGAGCGCATAGACGAAAGCAACGTTGCACGCCAGGTAGACGCCGATTACCAGAAGTGTCCCGCCAATCAGGGCCAAAGGCAGAGAACGTTGCGGGGTCTGAATCTCCTCCGCCACATAAGTTGCTGCATTCCAGCCGCTGTAGGCGAACATGACGAAAGTGAGTGAAACGGCAAACTGCAGCACAATGTCGTGGGAAGAAGCCCTTACCGCCGGCTGCACAAAATGGTGCCAGTCTCCCTTGCCGACAATAAAAGCGAGGGACAGGAAGGCGCTGAGAACGCCTATTTTCAGTAGCGTGAGCATATTTTGC
>JAJYJL010000195.1 GCA_021789565.1 Acidobacteriota bacterium | reverse complement strand
CCGCAAGCGCGCGGACGGCCACCATCTGAATATCGGGGTTCGGATCCTCAAGCGCTTTGACCAGAAGAGGCCAGCTCGGTTCATGGCGGATCAGCCCCAGGTTTTCAGCGCTCTTGGAGCGAATCAGGAAATGGAGAAACTTCACCCGTCTAAGCAAGCCTTCAGGGTTAATCAGCGCTTCGCGCAGAGAGGCCTGGTCAATCTGCCCCATCAGGCGCTGCTGCCAGACCTTGACCAGCCCAAGGTCCTCGCAAAGGCGCGCCAGAAGGGGCTCCTCCTCGGGCGTGGGCTTCTTTTCAAGGCAAAGCCGCTCCAGCAGGAACAGCCGGTCGGAGCTGGAAATCTGGCGCAGTTCATCAAGCCCGTTGGGATATGCGATGTGGCCTGAAATGACTCCCGCAATGATGGATCCATACCGCCCCCGCAATGCATCAACCCTGTTGAAATACTTCTGCCGGCGGCGGCGGCGGAGGAAAACAACGCCAATCAGGAAGAGATTTCCCATCAGGGCAAGAACGAAAAGCGCAAGAACAATCCTGGTGACGTTTTCAATCAGAAATGGCATCGTGTCCAAGGGCCGGGACTCAGCCCTTCTTTTCCTGTGTCAGACCTTGGCCCGTCGCTGGCTGCGAGCGAGTTTCCCTGCGTCCAAGTTATCGGCTGTTGATCAAAAACAATGAGTGAGAATCTGCGAAATTCACTGGGAAAGGCGGACAGGGACCCAGAAAAAAGGGCCGGCTCGGCGCTGCTCCGGCAACCGGGGTGCAGGCCACTTCAGAAAGGGAGAGGCAGGGGTGGAAGCCTGCGAGACACACGGGGCTTCAGGGTATGGGCGGTCGAAGGATCAATTCAATCGGCGAATCCGGGAAGGGGACTTCGGCTGTTAACCGGGAGGGAGAAGCTAGCGTTTGATGGGAAGCCCTGCTTTTTTCCAGCCGGCCAGGCCGTCCTGGTAAACAGTGACTTCGTTGTAATCGAATCCCTGTGAAAGCAGCACGCGGCCTGCCGAGCGGCTGAAAGCGCAGATATCACCCGGCGATCGCCCGCCCTCGTAGAGCACAATTGTCTTGTCCTTTGGCAGGCGTTTCCATTCCTGTTCAAAGGAATTAATGGGCAGGTTCAGGGCATCGGGAATGTGGCCTGACTGGAACTGCTCCGGAGTTCGCACGTCCACGAAAAGCGCCTTGGAATGCTCGCCAAAAAACTTCTTAGCCTGGGAGGTATCAATCATCTTCGGCTGTCTCTTTTTCGCTTCCTCCTCGCTGCAGGCTCCGGTGGAATTCTGAAGGCTCGCGAAAAGATTGGTTCCGCCCAGCACCTTCATGGTGTCCGATGAACTCGTATTCGATGGCTGGTCGGTTGCAGCCTTCTTCGCTGTCCCGGTTTTTGCTGCAGGCGCCGGTGCTGCCTTTTCGGCCGGTTTCGAGTTGCCGCTCGGGGCAGCCAGTTCTACGCCGGTCTCTTTCAGCTCGTTCTCAACCAGTTGTTCGAATTGTGGATAGGCGATGGGACCCACGATCATACGGCCATCAATAAAAAAGGTGGGGGTGGCATGTACGCCGAGCGCCTGGCCGTCCTGAAGGTCCCGCGCCACGCGGGAAGCCATCTCGCCTTTCTGCAGGCAGCCAACAAACCTGGCCGAATCAAGGCCCATTTCTCCTGCGTAACGGTTGATGGCCGGCAGGCCCAAATCCTCCTGGTGCTCATAGAACATGTCCACGGCCTGCCAGAATTTCCCCTGCTGGCCTGCGCACTCAGCAGCTTCAGCGGCCTTCTCAGACTCCGCATGGACGTTGACCAGGGGGAATTCACGGAAGGCGAAGCGAATCTTGTTGCCGAACTTTTCGCGAATTTTCGAGGCCGAAGCTTCAGCCTGACGGCAGGCCGGACATTTAAAGTCGCCAAATTCAACGATAGTGACTTTGGCGTTTGGGTCGCCGAAAAAGTGAGAATCCGGACGGACAAGATGCGCCTTAACCTGCTGATTCGATGGAGGCGTTGTCTTCGGAATGCTTCCGTGCGAGGTTAGCAGGATGAAGGCTGGAACACCGAGCACAAAAGCGAAAAGGATCAGAGCAAAATTCCGCTGGATCGCCCGGAGCGCCTGCGCGGGTTCCAAAGGTTTCAATGGCCGCTTCCGGTCCACCAGGGAGAGGAGGAAAATCCCGGTGACCATCAGGGCTGACACCACACACCAGACGCACCACGAATGCAGAACGAAGGCTTCAATCCCGGTCAGGTATACCGAAAACAGAAACCCCACGCCCGAGATCAGCGCGACGATGAATTGCGTGAGGCGTACAAAGGTAGTGGGCAGCAGAGGGTAAAGGAAAAGCAGCAGCGCCAGGAACGCGTACATGAACACGCCGAAAATGGGTACCGGCAGGCCGCCGAGGTGTGAATACGCGCTGGCGCGAACGACGTCACAGCCGCCTCCCATGCACACCATGGGATTCGCCGGCGAGGTGTACTCCCAAAGCAGGTAAATGGAATCGAACAATCCAACCAGGCTCAAGATCATCAACAGAAGTTTTCGCATGTCCCTTTGTCCTACAGCGTCTGGGTCCAGCGAGGCGCAGCTGACCCCTGGTTTTGCCTTTCAGGCTCCGATAAGGCAAGCGGAAATGCGGCGCCCCCGGCTCCCGGCAAGCATTCCCTATGAGTATAAGACCAAGATTCATCGTCGCGAAACTTTTACCACGATTTTGTCCGCAAATGCATGGGGTTGGCAGGTCCGTGGCCGTGGCCAAGCGGCAGACCGCCGAGGATGGCCGCCGTTACAAATTTCTTTGCCAGGGCAACACTTTCCCGCAGAGTTCTCCCCTTTGTCAGACCAGCCGCCAGGGCACTGGCAAAAATGCATCCGGTCCCGTGGCTATTCCCGGTTCGAATCCTGGCCGTGGGGAACTCGACCATCTCCCGGCCGTCGAAAAGCACATCGACGGCCTCGCCATCCAAGTGCCCCCCTTTAACCACCACGCTATGAGCGCCAAACCCCTGGATCACCCGGGCCGCCTCTTTCATCTCATCGAGTCCGCTGACTGCCCGTCCCGCCAGAACTCCAGCCTCGTGCAGGTTGGGTGTAACCACGGCCGACAGGGGCAGCAACTTTTCCTTCAGGGCGTCAACGGCGCGGGGATCGAGCAACGAATTCCCGCTCTTGGGGACCATCACCGGATCGACGACGAGGGGGATTCCGGGATGCCGTCTGATTTCCCCGGCTACAGCCCCAATGATCCCGGCATTTGAAAGCATGCCGGTCTTGATGGCGTCGCAGCCTAGGTCGTCAAAGCACACCTTCATCTGCAAGGCAACAAAATTTGGGTCAACATCAACTACCCCGAAAACGCCTTCCGTGTTTTGCGCGGTCAGAGCCGTGATCGCGGTCATACCGTAAACGCCCAGCGCGGAGGCCGTTTTCAGATCAGCCTGGATGCCGGCGCCTCCACTGGAGTCGGAGCCGGCAATAATGAGTAACCGGCTTATTTTTTGTCTTTTGACGGCCATGTCGTTCTCATTTTAACCGCAGGGGCCGGTCGGTCGTGGGATCATCCCTTCCTGGCGGTTGCGCAGCCGTTCGAGTTTGCCTGGGAAACATCAGGCAAACCGCCCGTTCCAGGCTGACTGCCGTCGGCCCCCTGCCTTCGGCTCCAGCCATAACGAGCTGCGGATCTCCAGCGGAATCGCCTCCCGGTTCGGGGGCCGAAGGGAGCAGGGAATTCGCACCGGGCCTTCCACCCAGCCCCGGAAGCAGTGCACGCCAAAACCCTGCCGCCTCACTTGCCGGGAGGTAAAATAAAGTCTGGGATGGTTCCCGGAAGAGAGGTTTAACATGTCAGCAACGATTCGCGTCGAACCCAGCGGTCCAGGCCGCTTCCAAGTCACCGTCAGGGAATGTGGCAGCCAGTCCACGCACGTCGTTTCCCTCAGCCCCGGCTATTACGAAATACTCACGGGGAAACAGGTTCCGGAAAAACTCCTCATCGAGCGGTCATTTCAGTTCCTGCTGGAACGCGAATCCAAGGAATCGATTCTCCGGAAGTTCGATTTGCCCGTCATCGGCCACTATTTCCCCGATTACGAGCATGAAATCCGCAGACGCCTTGCCCCTTAGCAATTTCCCCGCAGGGTCTCATGCCGCAGAGCTGAAGAATTCATAAATTACCTTCCCATTGGGGCAATTGCGCTTCGACGCTGCTCATCAATCATTCCATACATTCCAGCTGATGACCTGCCGCATGGCTGGCCTGGCTCACGGGTTCGAATAGCCCAGACTCTTCAGCATTTCGATGTCCTGCTTCGAAAGGTGGCCCTGCGGATCGAGCCCCCGGTTGGTATCCTGGTACCAGGTGTCCAGGTCCTCGCGATAACCACTGAGGTTCGCCACGTTCACATCGCCAGAGGGCAACTCTTTCTCCTGCGTAAAGCCGTCCTTCAGCCGGTACACCCTGAGAGCATTATTGTCCGCGGACCTGATCACTTTGATGCTGCCCTCCACAAACCCCTGCAGGGAAGGAGCCCGCTTCGTCTCTGCCCACGTCCAGAACATGCTCATCCACTGTGGAGGCAATAGGGTCGGTTCTGCGTAGGTCAGAAAGAAAGTGGGCTGAGCAGTCGCGTTCTTTCCATTGCTCGAAATCACCGGCTCCAGGCTGTATCCGGACTCGCCCGGAAAATTGAACTTCAGCCCCAGGTAATTGAGAATGGTCGGCATAATGTCAACCGTGGAAACGTTGACTCTGATCCGCTCTCCCTGTGGAATCTCCTTTGGATAGGAATAGATCATGGGTACGTGCACCGTTGGCTGATAGATGTGATAGCCGTGTCCCCAGATCCCATGTTCGCCCAGGTTCTCGCCGTGGTCCGCCACAAAAACAATCAGCGTGTTGTCGCGAACACCCAGATTATCCAGCAGCTTGAGGGTTTTTGCCAGGTCGTTATCGTCAAAGGCGATTTCACTGTCGTAAGCACGGATTTTGGCGGCCCGGTCGGGATCCACCGAAGCGGATACGGGGAAGATTTTGGCGTTCTTTTCCTGCGGAAGATTGGCGAATTGGGGATGCAGGTCATAAGGGTGATGAGGATCGAAATAGTGGACCCAGAGGAAGAACTTTGAATGGCCATGTTTTTCCAGCCAGCGGCGGCTGGCGTCGCCGACTTCATTGCCACGGCGCGCTGCGTTAACCACTTTGTAATGGTATGAAAAATTCTCGTTGTAAACGTTAAAGCCCCGCCCCAGGCCCGTGATTCCTTTTTTCAGCGGCCAGGCGCTGATAAACGCCGCTGTCCTGTATCCCAGATGGTGAAGGACCTGCGCCAGCAGGACCGGCCGTGGGTGCGTGGACATGTGCATCCCGTTGATCGTGGCGCCGTGCTGCTGGGGATAAAGCGAAGTCATCATCGAGATATGTGAGGGCCCGGTCAGAGGAATGGCCGTATAGGCATTCTCGAAGAGCACCCCGTGCTCCGCCAGGCTGTCGATGGTCGGTGAGGTCCGGCGGACGTACCCGTAACACGAAAGATGATCGGCCCGCGTGGTGTCAAACGTAATCAGCAGTACATTCGGCGCATCTTTCAAGTCAAAATGCGCCTTGCTGACTTTTATCCGCGGTCCGGCAAACGAAACGAATGGCAGGAGAAGGCCCGCCAGCAGAGCGCCAGAGATTCGGCGCATAGAAACACCTCCAGAAACAAGTTCGGTAAAAACCCCACTTTGCGGAAACCCATCCGCAGATTCGCGAACCGGCACATTCATCCCGGGATGTGGCCTGCAAGCCTTCGAGCCCATTCAGTCGAAGGCTCCATCTCCTCCGTCAGCAGTTCGCGCTCCACGCGGCCATCCTTCATCTGGATAATCCGGTCTGCGCGCAACGCCACCTCGGGATTGTGGGTCACCATCACAATCGTCAGGCCCATGTCCAGTTTCAGCCGAAGGACCAGGTCCAGCACCGCTTCGGCATTATTGGAATCCAAATTCCCTGTCGGCTCGTCCGCCAGCAGGATGTCCGGACCATTGATCAGCGCCCTGGCGATGGCCACCCGCTGCTGCTCGCCCGAAGACAGTTCGCTTACTTTTTTAAGACGCTTCTTCTCAAGCCCCACCGCCGCCAGCAGGCTGTCAATTGACCTGGGCGCGCCCCTCTGCTTCCATCCCAGCAGACGCGGGGCGTCAATGTTGTCTCTGGCGGAGAGAAAACCCAGCAGGTTAAACCGCTGGAAAACAAAACCTATCCGGGTGTTGCGCATGCGCGCACGCGCCGTGTCGCCCAGCGAAGAGATTGAAACGCCATCGATCAGCACCTCGCCGGCGGTCGGCTCCGCCAGCCCTGCAATCAGATAAAGCAGAGTCGATTTGCCGGAACCGGAAGGCCCCATGATGGCGGTAAACTGGCGTGCCGGAATCTTCAAACTCAGGGCGTCGACGGCCGGCGGAGACCCCGACGCGCCGTCGTAAACCTTGCTGAGCGCACGGGTCTCGATCATGACCCTCGCTGAATCTTTGCCCGTGTTACTTCCGTTATTCATAAGCAAGTGCCGCTATCGGCTCGCTGGCGCTGGCGCGGTAGGCAGGGTAGGCCCCGCCCAGCACAGCGCTGGCCAGCGCGATCACCGCCACCCACAAGACCGAGCGCGTGGGCAGCAGAAAATGAAGCGCCGGATAAATCGACAGAACAATCGACTTGGTTAGGAAATAAAGTAACAGGGAAAGCGCCCCGCCAAACAGACACAACAGGCAGGCCTCACCCAGAAACAACCTCAGCATGTAACGCCGGCTGGCTCCCAGCGCGCGAAGAATTCCCAATTCGCGCGTCTGGCCCAGCACCTGAACGTAAAGCGCCAGAAAGATGACCAGAAAATTGATGACTCCGGCAAACACCACGATTACCAGCAGAAACTGCTGCAAGCCCAGGAACGATGAAGGCGTAATCAGTGTGGCAAGGTCGCTCATCCGGGTAATCTGGTAATCCTTCAGGGCTCCCCCTTCAAATTTGCGCAGTCTTTCCTCCACCACGCCCTCCCGGCTGCCGGGCGCAACTTTCACAAAGATCACCGCGCACTTGCCCGGCCCCAGCAGGTCCTGAAGCGTCTTCAAGGGTACGAAGACCCGGGCGCCCTTGCCGTGCCTGACTACCCCACAGACCGTGAAGCGGTGGTCCAGAAGATTCAGCGTGCTGCCCAGATGCACGTGATGGGTGCGCGTGTAGACATCATCCACCAGGGCGGTGTAGGGCCCCGAAAACGGGCCGCCCTGAAGATATTCAAAGCCCCCCGTCACACGCGTAAAGCTGGGCAGGTCAATACCAAAGATAGCCTCCAGGCGGTTGGTGAAGTTGAGGTTGGTGGCTGTGGCCGTCGCAGCCTCAACACCGTCAATCTCCGTGATCTTTTGCGCCAGCGCAACGGGCATCACATTTTCGCCCAAGCCCAGGATATAAGAAGAGTGGGGCGGCTGAATCATCAGGTCCGCTCCTATCCCTTCCGTCCGGTGGATCTTTTCCTCCATGACACCGTTCGACAGGCCTTTGATCACCAGCCCCAGCAGCAGCGCCACGCTGATCAAGATCATCGAAAGCAGCATCCGTATCGGATGATGCAGAAGTTGTCTCAACATCAGTTTGAGCACGGTCCTCTTCCCCGTCTCCAGGTGGCTTCCGAAAAAGCCACTGCATTTATCTTAAAGCATTTGGATGTGTTTTTTCGAGGCAGGGTTGTGATGGCTCCCGGCATCGCCGCGCGCCTCAGGTCAGATTTAACCCGCTTTTCTCACCAATAGATTTGGGAACGCAGCTTGGTATCGAGGCCCAGTCGGCGGGCGGCTTTTTGGCAGGGGCTGCACCACAGGGTGGACCAAACCCAGGGTTTTGGGTGCGGCGATGACCGTAAGTGCCTGATTCGCCGTAGCGGTTGAGCCGACGCGGGCACAGTTCGAGCTGTGGATATTCAGCTCGGACCAACTCTTGGATTGCCTCGTTTTTTCAGCCTCGCCAGGGTGCCGCGCGCAACTGAGCGTAGACCTGGGCGAACAGCTCGGCGTAGGGATATCCTCCTGCCATCGACACCCACACGCGGCGCACCGTGATGCGAACCAGCGCCCCGATTTTGAGTACCTTCAGCCGGATGGTGTGGCACTGCGCCCGCGCCAGTTCGGTGCTTTTCAATCCCAGTCGACGCAGCGCTTCCATCAGCACGTAGGCGATGGAGGAAAAGTAAAGTCGAATCTGATTGCTGCGCAGAAAGGCCGTCGAGGTGCGGTCGGCGAACAGCATCAACTGCTCCTTGAGGCGATTCTCCATTTCGCCTCGTTGGCAGTAGAGATCTTCGTAAAGCTCGCGGGCTTCCCACTGCTCCCGGCCGAGCGAGGTCACGACAAAACGGGGATGGGCGCCTTTCGCCAGATGTTCGGCCTTGGCCACCACCCGCCGGGCCCGCGACCAGCTCTCCCGCGTCTGATAGAAGAATTCTTTGAAGACCCGCGCCGCCTGCCCGCTCGCCTGAAACGCCTCCGCCGCTTGTTGCTGTTCGGCCATGATCTCCGCCTTCAACCGCTCGTTCTTCGCCAGCCCCAGCACGTAATGCACCCGGTTCCGCTCACACCACGCCATCAGATCTTCACGACAGAAGCCCGAATCTCCCCGCAGCGTGATCCGAACCTGGGGCCAGGCCTCACGAATCCGGGCCACGATGCTTTTCACCTCTTCCACACAGCCCGCCGAGGCATCGATGTTGGAAGACCACAGGCGCGCGCACAGCAGATGATCTCCCGCAAAGATATACAGCGGCAGATAGCAGTCGCCCCCGTAGTAGCCGTGGAAGAATCGCCCCTCCTGATTGCCGTGCAGCGGGTCGTCGGTGGCATCCAGGTCGAGCACGATCTTCTGGGGCGGCGCCTGGTGCGCCTCCAGAAAAATCTCCACCCGCAACCGATCCACCGCCTCCATGTCCAGGGCGATCTTCTTGTAGCGCTCCTTCTTCACTTCGGCCTTCGTCAGCTCCAAGCGGTTCAGCGTACTCTTCCCCGCCAAGGCTTTGCCCCGGTCCCGTTTCCGCGCTCGGCTCTCACCGGTCGGGTCCGGCTTCTCCGCCAGAACCGCCAGCAGCGGGTCCCGCCGCAACTCCTCGTGGTCGTTCAGGTCTTCGTAACCCAGCGCCAGCCCGTAGACCCGCTGCCCCACCAACTCCTTCACGCTGTGCTCCACTTGCCCCGCCGCACGATAGTCCCGAAAACAGCCCGCAAAGCGCTCGATGATTCCTGTCCGCTTCTCCACTTCCCGCAGCAACAACCCGCCCCCGTCCGTCGTGATCGCCCCCCCGTCAAA
This sequence comes from Acidobacteriota bacterium, assembly GCA_021789565.1. The sequence continues at coordinate 339 of JAJYJL010000195.1, read as the reverse complement.
CCGCCCCACCACTTGCCGTTGATTCAGAGGATGAAATTCGAAGGATTGTTGGTTACACTCTGTAGTCATAAGGCTGTCTCTTCTCCTTGGCACAAGTGCTTCTCACCAAAGATACTTATGCCTGAAGTGACAGCCTTTTTCAATTTATCGGTGAGAAAAGCGGGTTAACCTGACTTCCACGGTCGGAACCGGATTTTTCGGTTTGTTCATAGGCAAGCCCTTTATTTCCCGCACCGACTCGCCGAAAGCCTGGAATAGTGACGAATATAGTAAATATTGTGCTTGACATGGATGACCATGATTCTGTATATAGTGTCCCATGTACAGCCACAAGGCCAC
>JAJYJL010000194.1 GCA_021789565.1 Acidobacteriota bacterium | reverse complement strand
GATGAGTCGGAGGTGCTGCAGTTACTGGTGGCCAACCTGGATTACAGCGAATATCACGGCCGCCTGGCGATTGGGCGCATCTTTTCAGGTGCTCTCAATCGCGGCGACGAGGTCGCCATCGTCAAGCTGGATGGAACCAACCAGAAAACACGCATTACCAAGCTTTACAGTTTTGAAGGGCTCAACCGCATCGACGTGGAGCACGCCGGGACGGGCGAAATTGTGGCCATCGCCGGAGTGGAGGGCATTACCATCGGCGAGACCGTGACCAGTGCCGAAACCCCGCGGGCGCTGGTCCATGTGCCGGTGGACGAACCCACTATCTCCATGGTCTTTACCGTCAACACCTCTCCGTTTTCGGGGCGTGAGGGCACGTATGTCACCTCGCGCCACCTTCGTGAAAGGCTGGATAAAGAGCTTTTGACGAATGTTGCGCTGCGCGTCGAGGAAGGCGGGAATACAGACTCCTTCAAGGTCCTTGGGCGCGGCGAACTGCACCTGTCCATCCTGATTGAGACGATGCGGCGCGAAGGGTACGAACTGGCGGTGGGCAAGCCGGAAATTGTTACCCGCGAGGTGAACGGCAAAGTGCAGGAACCGATGGAACTGCTGCTCATTGATTGCCCTGCGGAATTCGTCGGAGTTCTCATGCAGAAAATCGGCGGCCGCAAGGGCGTCAACACTAAGATGGCAGGCCATGGAACCACCGGTGGGCGCGTGCGCCTGGAATTTGTGATTCCGTCGCGCGGGCTGATCGGGCTGCGCGGCGAGCTTCTCCGGGACACGCGTGGGACAGCGGTGATGAACACCCTGTTTGAAGGTTACAGCGACTGGCAGGGAGATATCCCCAGCCGCCTGACGGGCTCCCTGATCGCCGACCGTCCCGGACGCACCACGGCGTATGCGCTCTTCAACCTGCAGGAGCGCGGAGAACTTTTTGTGGGGCCGGGGGTGAACGTTTACGAAGGCATGGTGATCGGCGAAAACGCGCGTTGGGACGATATGGACGTGAACGCCGTCAAAGAGAAGAAGCTGACCAACATGCGCGCATCAACTTCTGACGATGCCATCCGACTGGTCCCGGCCAAGCCCATTTTGTTGGAGCAGGCGCTGGAATTTATTGCCGAGGATGAATACGTCGAGGTGACGCCCCACTCGATCCGGGTTCGCAAGAAGATCCTGGAAGCCAACAAGCGGCCGCGGCGGCATCGTCCCGACGCCTAAACCAACAGCCCTCATACCCATCCGACCACACGCTGGCCGCTGCCCCGCCGGAGGTGGTAAGATTTTACCGGAACACGCGGTCCGCATCTTCGGCTGCAATTACTTGTAAAACAGGGCCCATAGCTCAGTTGGTTAGAGCGGCGGACTCATAATCCGTTGGTCGCAGGTTCGAGTCCTGCTGGGCCCACCAACCATCGCTTTTGAATTATGGGCGGTACGCCGGGCGGTTCGCCTGGCCTCTACGGCATGGAACACCCTGTGTAACACCTTCGAGAAGGCTGACGGCTTCGGCGAGGCGTTGGTCAGCGAGGTGTGCTAAAGCGCACGGAGCAGCGCAACGACAGAAAACGCAAGAACCTCCTCCTGCGTGGCTGTGGCTAATGTTTGGGAGAGAGAGATGTCGCCCACGATCGGAATTCCGGCGCAGGTTGCTTTACCGTGCCCGTTGCCGCCCATTCCACGCCTCGAACAAACGTGGTGGAAAAACCCGGCATGTCCATGGCCTTTACGTCGTGTCCCAAAGTGGTGTAAAAGGTCCTGCCTCGGCCGTAACGGATCGTCCAAAGCATGGGCTCGTTCTTGCCCGTCGGATTCATGTCAAGGTGGGGCCAACGTGCCCCCTCGCTCCGTTTGGCCGCCGACGGGGGTGGAGTTTTGGGTTTATTGGCGGTATCGTCGTATGCGGTCGCCAGAATGTGGACGCCGGGCGCCATGTGCATGTTGTGATAGAGCTCGTCATTCGCCTCGAACGTCTTCGGGAGCCCATTGGTGATGGGACTATTTGGATCAACTATCTTGACAACAAATTGGTGTCTTGGAGCATGTCCGGAGGCAGGAGGCTTCTCTGACCATACCCCTCCGATCATTTGTTTGTATGCCCGCCACGGCGGTTCGATGATTCCCGTCGGAACGCTTCCGGGCCCGAGAACCACAAGCCCGCTGAATGACCAGTTGGCCCCGTGAACACCTACCAGCCCGTGGCCCGAGCGTACAAAGTCCTCGAGAGCCATTTCAGCCGTGTGTCCCCAACGCGGGCCGTTGTAATTGAGAACCACCACGTTGTAAATGGCAAGTGTTTCTAATGTCATTCCCGTCGGTTCTTCATTGACGCGGACATCAAACCGGCCGGTGTTTAACAACATATTCTCGAGCACCGGAGTGGTCTTTCGCCAGTCGTGGTTGTTCTGCCCTGTAAGGATCAAGACGCGAATGGCGCCCTTTTTGAATAAGGGGGTCCTGTCTGCCACCGTATTCTGTGCAATCAACGGTCCCGCCATTATCATTGCAATACTCAAAGAAAGAAATGCTTTTCTTATAAGCTCCATGGCTGTTATCGTGAAGGCCGGAATGGCTCCATCCAAAAATCACGCCAACGCGGCCAACTTCCTTTCAAGCATGTTTTTTGTGGCTATAATCCCCTCATCATCAGACATCTTCAATCCCTGCCCCTGGGGTTCCCACTCGATCCCGATGTAGCCTCGATAGCCTGACTTCAAGACAATCCGGAGAATCCGGTCATAGTCGAGCGTGGTTTCATTCCCCGCGCGGTCAAAGGCATGAGTCTTCGCGTTCAGGGCTTTGGCATAAGGCATTATTTTCGCCAGCCCCTTATACTTGTCGAAAGACGCTCCCTTTATCGCTTTGTAGCCACCGCCGCTTTTTTTCACGAAGAACTGTTCTACAAAGTGGTCGGGGTCAGCCTGAATGCCCGCATATTTGCTATTAACCGCCTTCATCACAGCCACCAGCCAGTCCGGATCGCAACTGTAGCCGATGTGGTTCTGAACGGTGATCCCGATGTTTTTCTGCGCGCCGTACCTCAGCAATCGGCGGTAACCGTCCACGGAGGCTTTGAACGCCGCTTTCTTGTACCCGGTCTGGCCATACCCCTCAGCATTGAAACCGTTCAGGTTGACGCGGATGGACGAGCATCCCATAAATTTTGCAATATCGATCCAGGGACGGTGGGCTTCGACAGCCAGCTTCCGCCGCGACTCGTCGAGGTCGCCCAGTTCCACGTGCCGCATGTCGACAAGGATCACATGGTTCACAACTCCATACTTTGCCGCCCGGCTTTTAAGTTCCTGCACGAAGGCGTGGTCCATCGCTTTTTCAGCCCAGAACATCGAAACGTAATCAATGGCGCCCAACCCAAACACTTTCCGCGTCATTCGAGCGAGATCGAGCGGGTTGTACTTTTCAGCCCGCCAGGTGTGATTCAAGGAATACTCCCCGAGGGCGATGGTTAAGAAGGGTCGGGTAGGGGGCCGCGCGCCTCGCAAACCCCAAGGCAATCCCGCCACAGAGGCAACGCCCAATCCCAATCGCGTCAGGTGTTCTCGTCGCGTCATCTTTTGCATTTGCTCAGCCCACTTATTCTGGAAGTGTGAAGGCGAATAATTTCGCACCCGCTGCAAGCACCAGATACTGTCGTCCGTCCAGTTCGTAAGTGATGGGGCCATTGTCCATCGTTTCATTCAGATTTACGTGCCACAGGGTCTTTCCGGTTGACGGATCGAGGGCCAATGCGTCGCCCGATCCGTCGCCGCCGAAAAGCAATTTCCCCGCCGTGGTCAGCAGGCCGGAAGACCCACCCTTGCCGGTCATGTGGTCCCAGGCAATCTTTCCTGTCGTGGAGTCAATGGCTTCGATTGAGGACGGCCCTCTCCACACGATTTTATCAATGCCGCCCCACGCCTCGGGCTTTGGACTCGTATCGGTGAGGTAATAAACCGCGGCCGAGCGCACCACACGAACATAAAAAAGGCCGGTTTCGGGATCAAGGCTGGGCGGAAACCAGTTGGTTGCGCCGCCCTCGGACGGAATTACGAACGCGCCCGCAGGTTTTGGATCTTTGGCCGTGTCGCGAATCGGACGTCCCTGATCATCAAGGCCCTTGGACCAGTTGTTGTGAGCAAACGGCGCAGTAAGAATATGCTGGCCATCCGTTCGATCAAGCACAAAGAAGTAGCCGTCGCGGTTGGCCTGAGCCAGCAGTTTACGCTGCTGTCCGTCGACCTCCGCATCAAAAAGAACCGGAGTCTCAGCGGAGTCCCAGTCGTGCGTGTCATGGGGCGTGGTCTGGTAATACCAGGCCATTTTGCCCGTGTCCGGGTTCAGGGCCACGATGCAGTTGGCCCAGAGATCGGCTCCCATCCGGCCCTGGCCCGCCATGACAGGCTGAGGATTGGCGGTCCCAAAGTAGTACAAATTAAGCTCAGGGTCGTATGTTCCAGGAATCCAGATTGCCCCTCCTCCATGCGCCATGGCATCCGCATTCGGCCACGTTTCGGAGCCAGGTTGGCCGGGATTGGGTGTGGAGTACCAACGCCATTGCAGCTTTCCCGTTTCGGGGTCGTAGGAATCCAGGTAGCCGCGATTGTCTGTTGATTCGATGCTGGAACTCACGAGGACGTGATTGCGTATAACCACAGGGGCCACGGTTGAGAAAAAATCGAGTTTGAGGTCGGCAATGACGACTCGCCATCTCTCCTTGCCCGTCGCAGCATCAAGTGAGACGAGATAATCGTCAGGTGACACCAGGAACAGCCATTTTCCATACATCGCCATGCCGCGGTTGCCGATGTGAGTGCCGCCCCGCGTTTTCGTATGCCAATGCCAGATCTCGCGGCCCGTGCGGGCATCAACAGCCCAGGCGTTATCGGGGGAAGAAAAATACAACACGCCATCGACCATTAAAGACGTCGCTTTGATGGTGTAGCTACCGGTATCATAGGCCCATGCCAGCCGCAGGTCCTTCACGTTTGACTGGTTGATTTGCTTCAACCGGCTGAATCGGCGACCGGTATAGTCTCCGTTGTAGGTGGGCCAAAGTGCGCCCAGCGGCTTCAAAATCTGGTTCGGGTTGAGGCTTTGGGCGCTCAGGGACAGGGTAAACAAGAAGGAGGCGATCAGGGTTACCAAGGTCTTCACTTCAAGCTCTCCAGATAAGTTGTGACGTTGTGCATGTTGGTGTCACTTAACTGGCGCAACAAACGATAGTGCGCCGCCAGGGGATCGGTGACTTCGGCACGGGTTCCGTTGCCAAGCGGAAAACTCCGGTAAGTTCCCTGCGCATCGTAAAACGACACATTAAATTCATCGATGTGTACCAGCTTGCCCTGATATGTCTGCCCCGACGCAAGCGTCACCGTAACATCGCGTATGGGCTCTGGTTCCGGATAGATCCATTGCTGCTGCAGCTCATCGCCGGGATATTTTGTGGCGATTCCCGCCAGGTCGCCCGTAGGTGAATGGCAGTTGGAGCAGTGGGCCTCGAAATAGGCTTTGCCGGCGGCCGCGTTCCCGACCGCCACGTTGAGGATCTTGTAGGTAAACCTCAAACGGGCGTTGCGGTTCCGTTGGTGGAGAAAGGCCACAAGGTCGGAAATTTGGGCGGCGGTAAGTTCGAACTTCGGCATTCCTTTGCTAACCCGGCCTTCGCGGATAACGGGCCCTATCAGGTCTCCTTTATTGTCATGATTCACCAAGATGGACCGCACCAGGTCGGGACCGCCATTTCCACCCGTAGCTTCAGTTCCATGGCAGAAAGAGCAGTCGGCTTCGAACAGAACCCTCCCCCGCGCCACAGCAGCAGGGTTCTGGTTAGGTGTCAGGTCGGGATACATCTTGTGCAACCGATTGTAGACAGATTTCGGGTTCTTGCCGGGGGTTGCCTTTTGTGGGGGAGAAGGGCGCGCCAGCGTATTGACATCGGGAAGATAAAACGCCGAAACAACAGGCAGAAGCAACGCACCGATCCAGAAACATTTTCGACTCAGCATGATCCTCATTATTTCCCGTTTGGCCATTGTGGACGGACCCGTTATAACTTGGATGCCAGCGACCGCTGCTTGAGAACTCCGTTCAGGTGTGCCAGGCTTCTTGACGCTTGCTCTGAGGTTCCGCACTCGACCGAAAGCACTCCGTCATAATTGCCTTCGTGGAGGATCGAGACAACGCGTCCCCAATCGATGACGCCTTCTCCGCAGGCGCAACCCACTGGCGTGCCAGTGGTCTTTCCTTTTTCCTTTTCGGCTTGTGTTAGGGCAATGTCTTTTGCATGCATGTGGATCAGCATTGGAAGGACGGTTCGCAAGCCCTCGTACGGGTCCGATCCTCCCAGAAATGCGTTGCCGGTATCATAATTCACTCTTAGCATTGGAGACTGCACAAGGTTGGCGATTCGAAGCAGACCGTCGGTGGTTTTCGAAATGCTTTGATGGGGCTCAATCCCGATATAGATGTTGTATCGCTCCGCGACCTGCAAAACCTTTTTGAGCGTATATTTCATCACCTGGAAACATTCATCGTCGTCGAGCCATTCCGGCCGGATGCCTTCGTCGGTTGCCAGAACGCGGGCCCCGATCACCGCCGCAAAACGTACTGCTTTCTCCAGGTACGGAACGCTGATTTCCGGCCGCATGAGCGGACAGTGTGCCGACAGTCCGGAAGGTTGCAGTCCGTAGCGGTCAAGGATGTCCTTCATCTCGAGCGGATCATTGTCCATCGAGAAAGAATGGAAGTAGCCGGCTTCGCTGAGCAGTTCACGACCGTTGTGCACCATGGGTTCCACCCAGCGGTAACCCAACTCCGCGGCCCTCTTCGCTCCTGCCTCGAAAGATTTGTCTTCGGAACGGATGAACTCCATGTTCAGTCCGATTTTAATTGCCATAAGATCTTCTCTTATTCTGTTTTCTGCAAAAACAGCCCCAGTCAGCATTAGTGTTCGGTAAAAGAGCGCCAAGAAAGAGTCAATGCCCTGCACAACTCCTGCGACTTCTCTCCGCGATACAAGGAAGACTCCACGTCCAGCCCGCCGTAGGTTTATATGTCACTTGGAGGAAAATGTCGTTCAGATTTCTGCATACGGCGGCATTTTGAATTCCAAGCGTCGACTCCGCTTTATCCTCCCCACGTTTTCGACCGAACATTGACACTGCGCCACCGCGTGCTAAATAATGACATTGCCTAGGCTCCAATCAGAAGGTCTCGGGTATGGTGAATGGCTTCAGGCCAGCTTTCGCTGTCTTCTTATGCAGCATAGCGCTAGCTTACGCACTGGTCGGCAGTCCGGCACAAACACCAGCGGAGTCCCAGCAGAACACAGTCCTGCAGCATTTTCGCGATGGCCAGGCTGACCTCCAGTCGGGCCATTTAAGCGAGGCCGTCGAAGAATTCAAGAAGGTCCTGCAACTTGAGCCAGGCCTGGTGCAGGCCCAGGTCAATCTGGGTCTGGCCTATCATGCCTTGGGAAACTATAGCCTTGCCGTTTCCGAGTTTAGCAAGGCTTTGAAGCTGAAGCCAAACCTCCTGCCCGCAAATCTTTTTCTGGGCGTCAGCTATTTGAAATTGGGGTTTCCTCAAAAGGCCATCATTCCCCTTAATCGGGCGTTGCATATCGATCCTTCGAATCGAGTAGGGAGGCAGGCCCTCGCTATGGCTGAGCTGTCCGTGGGGCACTACGGCAAAGCGGCGAGCCAGTTCCGCAGGCTGGCCGCTGCCAACCCCGATCAGGCAGACAAATGGTTCGGTTTGGGCCAGGATTACTTGCGTTTGTCGAAGCTTCTAACTGCAGACCTATCCGAGCAATTCGCCCATTCTGTTTGGTCCTACCGATTTGCTGGAGACATATTGGGTGAACGCCACCTTTGGAACGACGCAGTTGCCGCCTATCGAAAAGCTCTGGATGTCGGGCCTGTCCCGGAAGGGCTTCATGCGGACCTTGGAATGGCGTACCTTGAGGCCCACAAAACCGAGGAGGCAGCATCTGAGTTCCGGGCCGAGCTTGAACGCAATTCTTCTGATCCTTCGGCCCTGCTGGGGATGGCAGAGATTGAGTTGCTGAGGGGCAACATTTCGGCTTCGCTCAGAATGATTGAGGTGATTTGGAAATCCGATCCCGATGTGTTGGTCCAGGAGGCCGCAGAATACCCCCCGGTCAACATACCTCACTTTCCGGCACGCGAGATACTCGCCGAGTTGAACAGCCTTCCGGACCAACCCGCCCAAGAATTTCTTCGTGTTGCCGCGTTTCGTATGGAAGCTGATAAGGAGCGGGCCCGTCAGGCTGAGATTCGCTTCGAAAAATCCGCCACCGCCATGATCTCTTCGCTGAGGGAGCGACGAGCGACACGGTCCGATTGTGACCGTCACCAAACGCGCCTCTGCGCTAAATTTCTGGCTTCGCAGAAGGACCTCCAGCTCAGCGACATTCTGCGTCTCGGACGGAGTTATCTGGCGCTGGGCGAAACCGAAGCCGCGTCCAATGCATTCGCCGAGGCTTTGCAACGGAACAGGAAGAACCCTGAAGCCCTTTATTGGCTGAACCGGAGTTACCTTCTCCTTTCGGAGGATTGTTTCAATCATCTGACGGCTTTATACCCTAATTCCTGGCGAACTCACGAACTAGAAGCTGAAGCGTTCCATTTGAAGCAGGCCGATCAGGATGCCGTGAAAGAATTCCAGGTTGCCGAGAGACTGAATCCTACAAATGCGGGAATTCACGAGTCTTTGGGTGAAATTTTTCTCAACCAGAGAAAATTCGGTGAGGCAAAAACGGAATTGGAGACCGCTCTGCGGCTTGCTCCAGCTTCGGCACGAGGCCTCTACCTGCTGGGCCGGTTTTATGTGGTCCAGCGAGAACCCGCCAAAGGCATTCCGTACCTCGAGTCAGCACTCAGGCAAGATCCAACCCTGCTGGAGGCACGTCCAGTGCTCGGCATGGCCTACCTGAAGGTTGGAAAGCCGTCGCTCGCAATTCCGCAGCTTGAGCGTTCTGCAAAAATTGACCGCTATGGCGATTTGCATTATCAGTTATACGAAGCGTACCGCCAGGAGGGCAGGACCAGGCTGGCAGCACAAGCTCTCTCCCGCTCTCAGGAACTGAGACGCCAATCAGCGGCTGAGGATCAGGCGAAACTCCGGAGTGCAGAACAGTAATTTGCGTTAACAGCTTGCCGGCATTCCAGGAAACATCAACCAGGATGAAACGTGTGTTGATCGAGTAGTTGAACTCGCAAGATAACCTCCTCCCTTTACTCAAATCGAAATCCTGTCAAGACTTCTCGGGGCCGGGAATATTAGGAACCGGCCTCAAAACATCGACTCGATCAGAACTCAAGGCACCGGATTCATCGGCGCATCTAAGAATGGGAAGGAAAAGACTAAAGAAAGAACTTCGATACTTGCTTCGGAACTACAATCTTTCTACATGTAATTTGAGTAACAACCAGGAGATCGACAGATAACACTGACTCACCACTCTCGATGCCCGCGCATGATCGCTTCCTTAGAGAAGCAGGCCAAAGCCCGACGCTCAAGTGGTCTCTGGTACGTTTCAAGAAACAATTGTCGAGAATTACCCTGTGCTTTGCCCTGGAGCCTTGTCCGTCCTCAATTTCAACATGCTGAGTTGCGAACGGACAAAATATCAACGCTTGCTACGATTATTAGTCCTT
>JAJYJL010000193.1 GCA_021789565.1 Acidobacteriota bacterium | reverse complement strand
CAGAAACTCGTGAAATCGCTCGACGCTTTCTTTCCAGAGTCTGGCGTTCCAAGGGATGGGCTTCATGCGCCCATGCTAAGCTTTCGGAAGACAGAAAGCAACAACAACTTAACATAGTAATACTAGCCCGGCCATGGCCTTCACGAATAGAACATTTCTTTGCAAGCGCGCCGTCGAGAATGCTTGACAACAGACTGCCACGCGGTTGTACTTTGGTCTGTCGTTATCAATCTGATCCATGATTTTGTGCGGGAGGTGCATTCGTGTTGCAAGAGAAAAAAGTTCCTTTGGGTGATGCCGGGCACACCGGCCGAAACGCCAGGCAGTTGATTTTTTCCGTTTTCTTATTTTTTCTCGTTTCCGCCTTGGGTGCGGCGGTCCCGGCCTTTGCTGCCGCCGCGGGCAAAAAGCCGCTGGCCGCCACGCCCCCCATGGGCTGGAACGACTGGGCCCACTACCAGTGTGGTTATACGGCCGATACGATTCTCGATAATGCCCGTGCGCTGGTATCCACCGGCCTATCCCGCTTGGGTTATGACACGGTGACCATCGACGATTGCTGGATGCTGAAAGAACGCGACGCGAAAGGGGACCTGCAAGCGGACCCGAAACGCTTTCCAAACGGAATGAAGGCCGTGGCCGATGCCATTCACGGGATGGGGCTCAAGTTCGGCATCTATGAAGATTCAGGCTCAGAAACCTGCGGCCGTTTTGCGGGCAGCGGGCAGCCGCAGGGCGGCGGGCAAGCTCACTTTCTGCAAGATGCCCGGCTGTTTGCGTCCTGGGGTGTGGATTATCTGAAGCTGGACGGCTGCAACGTTTACGTGCCACCAGGCGAAACCAAGGAGGAGGCCTACCGCAAAGCCTATGCAGCCGAACATGCGGCGCTGAAGCAGGTGGACCGCCCCATCGTTTTTTCGGAATCGGCTCCTGCTTATTTCCAGGGGACGCCGGAATGGTACGACGTGCTGACCTGGGTCCGTGATTACGGGCAGTTGTGGCGCGAAGGTTCTGACATCGCCACCTATCACGCGCATCCAATCCCCGCACAGTTCCGCCGCCGGTTTCCGCACCGCACGCGCTACCAGAGCATGCTGTGGAATTATTCCTACAACCTTCCGCTGGGCCGCTTCCAGAAACCCGGCAACTGGAACGATGCGGACTTCATCATCGCCGGCGACATCGGCATGAGCGTTCCGGAAAGTCGCACCCAGATGACTCTGTGGTCCATGATGTCCGCGCCGCTGATCCTGAGTTCGGACGTTGCGAAGCTCAGTCCGGAGGCCATTGCCATTGTGGGCAACAAGGACGTGATCGCGATTGACCAGGACCCCCTGGGCAAAATGGCCACGCTGCTGCGGCGCACACCGCAAATGGACGTTCTGTTCAAAAGGCTTGCCAGTGGTGACGATGCGGTCGCCGCGATGAACCACGGCGAGGCGGCTGTGAAGGTTGACGTGAGCCCGGCCGATTTGGGCTTTGAGGCTACAGGGTGCAAGCTGGATGCGAAGGACCTGTGGAGCGGCAAGGAACAACCGGCGGCGGCTTCCTTGCAGGCAGAAGTGGCACCTCACGACGCCATCATCTGGCGCGTGCATCCTTCCGCTGAATGTGGCAAACCGGCGCGGACCGGTGCCATCACCATGATCACTGCTGTGAGGCGCAATCGCGACTTCGAGAATTACACCCGCTGCCTGGCCTCGCCGGGAGTGGGACTGCACACCAACGAGCTGGCCGCAAAGCCTCAACCCGGGCAGATCTGGATTAAACGCGTCATCGCCGAAATGGGCAGCAGCGTTGCAGCCTGCGCAGGCACAGAGGCTGAGAGGTGGACCGTGACCGAGGACGGCGCTCTGCAATCTTCCGGCGGCGAATGCCTGGCCGTCGTGAACGGCAAGCCGTTGATGCAGTCATGCCGCCCCGTGAGCGCCCAGGAGTGGCGCTACACGTTGAAAGGCAACCTCGTCAACAATGGCAACCTGCAGTGCCTCACCGCTACCGGATCGGAACTCGAGCCCCAGAGCATCGAGATGCAGGTCTGCGGCCATAACGTGGCAACGCAGATCTGGTCATTGCCGAACTGAGGGGGAACGCGGGAACATTTATGAAAGCTGTGTTTCTTAGCGCCTTACGCCGGATTGAAATCGGTGAGGCGCCGGAGCCTCAACTGACGGGTCCGCGGGACATACTGGTTCGGGTTGGCGCGGTGGGCGTGTGCGGGTCTGACGTTCATTATTACAGGATGGGCCGCATTGGCGCAGCCGTGGTGAAGTTTCCGTTCGTGATGGGGCACGAGTTTGCGGGGACCATCGAAAGAACGGGCGCGGATGTCAGTGGTCTGCAGCCGGGCCAGCGCGTGGCCGTCGATCCGCTGGTGGCGTGCGGACACTGCGACCAGTGCCGCGCCGGGCGTTTCAACACCTGCCGCAACCAGCGCTTTATGGGCAATCCGGGCGAACTGTCCGGGGCGCTGGCGGAATACGTGGTGCTGCCGGAAGAATGCTGCCATCCCGTTCCCGGCTCCATGACGGACGGGCAGGCCGCCATGATTGAGCCGCTTTCGATCGGCGTCCACGCCCAAAGGCTCGCACAGACGGAGGCGGGAGCGACGCTCGCCATCCTGGGATCGGGACCCATCGGGCTGAGCGTTCTGCTGGCCTGCCGCGCGGCGGCGGATTGCACGGTCTACATGACGGACTTGATTGACGAGCGGCTCGCGATGGCCGCACAACTGGGCGCAGCGTGGACCGGCAATCCGAAGCAGGCTGACGTGGTGAAGGCCATCGGCGAAGCGGAGCCCGCAGGTGTGGACTTCGTGTTCGAATGCGCAGGCGAACAGGAAACGTTGAACCAGGCGGTGGAACTGCTGAAGCCCGGCGGAACGCTTGTGATGGTGGGCATTCCGGAATTCGACGAAGTCAGCTTTCAGGCTCATACCCTGAGGCGCAAGGAACTGACCATCAAAAACGTGCGGCGGCAGAATCATTGCATAGCGCCGGCCATCGAATTGGTTTCAAGCGGCAGGATCAACATCGACCCACTGATGACCCACCACTTTCCGCTCGCAGAAACCGCCGCAGCGTTCGACCTCGTTTCCGGCTATCGCGACGGCGTCATCAAAGCTATGATTCACGTTGCGGACCAGGAATGAAAATTCGCGGACGCGGGCGGCTTGCACAAGGCCATCCCGCATTGGTCCCGAAAAGCTCCACCCATTCGCCGTTCGTGACACTGGTGCCAGCCACTCAACTTCTTGCGCTGGGTGAGAATAAACGGCTTGACCAGAGCTCGCCGGGTGTACAATCCATGGTATCCAGGGTGCAAAAGGGATAAAACTGGACAATCGACGCTCACCTGCGAGCAGGGGCACAGCACAAAGAAATATCCCCCGAAGGAGAGAATTCCGATGGCTGACAAAATCGAACAGATTCCTGAGAAAACGAGATGGGAGATGGCCACAAAAGGATTGACCGGCGCGTTCATTGCCATTTCCAACGCCTTGAAACAGGCTGTAGGACAGGACAAATTTGATGAGTTCAACGGGCCACTCTGGCGCCAGGCAGGAAAGGGGGCAAAGGCATTTGCTGATTCTCTCGGATTACCAACTGAGAGCCCGGCCGATGTCGAAGCGGTTACACATCTCATGGCCCAGGCGTCAATGGGGCCGGAGTTTGTGTTCGAAATTGTTGAAGCTACCCCCGACAGATGCGTGGGAAGAACGACGGAGTGTCCCTGGCACAAGAGGTGGAAGGAACAAGGCCTTGACATGGATACCTGCGGCGCAGGACATCAAAATTGGGGTGACGGAGCGGTCGAGAGTTTGAACCCGAATTTCACCTTCAAGCTCACCAAGAACATGGTCCGCGGCGACGCGCATTGCGAGTGGGTCATCGAGCGGAAGAAGTAATGGGCCGCCTCCCGTGCCTTTTGTAGCGGCAGTCTTCCCGCCGCAGTTATTGGAAAACTGTTTCCCGAGCGGGCAGTCGAGGCGCCGGCTATGCCTGCTTTTTCACGAACCGGAGATTCTTTGTCTGCACGGGAACATCGGCCAGCGCAGTTTTCGCTCCGTTGCTCGCATTGATGGAACATTTCAGCGGCTGGCCGTCCGCTTGTGCTGTGCACGAACTCCACGACGCCTGCAGGTTCCATTTGAGCGTGAGAGGCAAGTCGTAGATTTTAGAATCCAGCGGCCACGTCAGTTGGAACCCGAGGCTCTGGTCCGTGGACTCGCCCGCCTGGATTTTCAGCGCCTTCGCCTCCTGAATATAGCGGACGACGTCGCCGAACGTGGCGGTCCAAATCTCAGGGTGTCCTGCGAGGAAGCCGGCGAGTTCGTCAAACGCCTGATTGGTGACCGAAAGCCACTGGCCGCCGACGCCGTGAAAGACGAATACTCCCCAATTATGGCCCTGGCGGGCGGACTCAAGCTGGGCCAGCAGGCTGGGAAAGTCCTTTCCAACAGTCCAGCCCAGCACCGGCACGGTGAGGGGATTGATGTCTTCCGCCACCACGGGCGCCCAGCTATTGTAGCCGCGCGCTGCAAAATAAAATTGCGCCACGTAATCCATGTAGAGCGCCTGATTGCGGGCCAGGTCGGCCTCGCCGCCGAAAGTCATGTCACCGCACGGGTAGGCAAACGTCAGCCCGCGGCGCACGCCCAGCCGCGAGATGATGGACTCGGAGCTTTCCCGCATTTCCTTCAGCATCATGTCCGGTGTGTAGTCCTGCGAATGGGGTTTGATCGCCTTCAGCATGCAGGGATGATTCACCGTGTGGCTGGCAATCTCATTGCCTTCCGCCGCCATGCGCGCCCAGTCGTCAGGCCGCTTGCGCCACGTGCTCGAGGGGCCGGTTACCACAAAGAAGGTGCCGTTGATACCGTGCTTTTTCAGAATCGGGCCTGCGTTGTCGAGTTGTGTCTGCATCGCGTCGTCGAAGGTCAGGCTGATGGCGGCGCTGCGGTCGCCCGGCCACATGGCCGGACTCGGCAGGATCCCGGCTGAGGCTGAGCTCCCGACTGCGGGTAATGCCGCTGCTGCGGCTGCGGCTCCCAGAAATTGACGCCGGCTGATTGAATTGTTCATTGGTTATGACTCCATTTTTGAATTTATATTTTTGCCAGTTCAATTCGTTTTACAATTTCGCATACATCCTGAAAGACGAGACATCTGCACCGCGTGGCCGGCAAAATCCCTTATCAATCGCCGGCGCTATGCGCGGCAGCCAGGAGTGCCGCCAGCCTTGCCCAGGGCGTGATCGGCCGGAACGTTCCTGCCGCTCCAGACTTTCTGCTGGGTCCAAGGCTGCGGCGGGTTCTTCCAGAACGCGTCGTCCGGCGGAAGCCCCAGAGGGAGCCACGCGGCCGAACAGAGATAACAACTGCCCGTGGAAATATACCCTTCTCCGATGGCGGGTTGATGCCCGCAAAATCCCACCGTCAGCCATCCGTTCGCGTCGAAGGTGCCCGGCGCTTCAATCATGCGGCGCATCACCGCCGTCAGCGCGCAGCGGACCTGCTCCGGCGAGACACCCTCAGGGAGCTGGCGCCGCAGGGCGATGCTGGACAGCAGATGAAAAGCCCCGAATCGATAAGCCAATGACCTGCCGATGGCGGGATAGGTTCCCTCCGGGCTGATCAGGCGTTCCTGGATGGCGGCGTAACGTTGCGCGCGCGCCAGAACGGCCGGACGCATCGAGTCCCAGTCACTGGAATGTTTTGCAATGGTGTCCAGCACGTCCAGTAGCATAGGCTGGATAACGTAGCTGTTGTAGTAGTCCCAATGAAACTGCGGGCCGTCTCCATACATGCCATCGCCCAGATACCAGCTTTGGTGCTCGCGCAGAGCATAATCGACGCGCATCCTGTCCCACCTCTCGCCCATGAAGCACAGGGCAGCTTCAACCATGGCGCTGAACAGGAGCCAGTTGTTGAATCCCGGACGTATCACCCGCGTAGACTGCAAAGCCCGCACCAGGTTGCGCCGGGTTTTCGTGTCGAGTTTCTCCCAAAGTTCTGCAGGCGCGCGCAGCACGGCCTGGGCCAGGAACGCCGCGTCCACAACGGGCTGGGATCCCTGGTTGAAATTCATGAAGTCGGGAGATGCGGGATCTGTTGCCGCAGCGATGGCGGCGCGGGCCCACTCGATGTGCTGGCGCCTTAACATGCCCTCCGGCCCCTCGGCCGGTCCCGACTCCAGCCACGGCGCAAGACCGCAAAGCAACCGCCCTGTGGCTTCCAGATAAGTAAACCGGCGGCGGTCGGCAAGGTTACCGTGAGGGGCTTCAACCGGCATCAACGCCTTCAACTTCTGCTGGCTGAGCGCGCGCAGCACGGGGTCGGCCACACGTGTTACGACCTGGATCCAGTAACGGCGGTCGTCTTCTCCGGTATCCTGTGGCAATAATGAGGATGAGAACGCAGGCGCTGGTTGCATCGAGGCCAGCGCGCCCACGGCTGCAAAATTTTTTAGGAAAGCGCGGCGCGCGGGGCCTTTCCCGCCCGGTGCCGAATTCTGCTTTGGCA
This sequence comes from Acidobacteriota bacterium, assembly GCA_021789565.1. The sequence goes on along the minus strand of JAJYJL010000193.1, from coordinate 3,175 downwards.
TAGACGCCTTTTTAACAGTCCAGTAACGTTTTGGCAAGAGAAGATACGGGGTTCTACCAGATCGTTCCTACGGCAATTGTGGGAGTTGGGTCTTAAAAAGGCCGCGTTTGATACCACACAGCAGGGCGCGCTAACATCTAAGCAGATGAGGCGCGGTATGCGTGGCAAAGCTTTTCGGGTGATGGCTGTGATGGCGCTGGCGGGGTTGATGCTAACCCCGGTGCTGCTTAGGGCCGACGCCATCAAGCTGTTTCTAAAAGACGGCAGCTACGAACTGGTGAAGAGCTATGAGGTGAAGGGCGACCGCGTCCGCTACTACAGCCTGGACCGCGGGGACTGGGAAGAGATTCCCAAGTCGCTGGTGGACTTTGCGGCCACCCAGCATGCAGAGGCAGCAAAGAAAGTGGAACAGGCCAAACAACTGAAAGCCGCAGAGGAGCTGCAGAACCAGCGATTCGAAATTCCCACCAACAACGGCTACCAGATCAAGCCGGGCGTCCGGCTGCCCGGCAACGGCGGTGTGTACGCCTATGACGGAATGCGGGTGATCCAACTGATCCAGGATCCGGCCAAAGTAGTGACCGACAAAAAGCGTATTGCGCTGATCCTGGTGATGCCTGGTCCAATTTTGAAGAAACAGGCGCTGGTGGTGCTGCCGGGCGACAAAGCCGCCGTGCGGATCACCGTTCCGGACCCGGTGTTTTACATTGAGGACACTGATAACTGGCCCATGCGCGCACTCCTGGTGCCGCTGAAGGAGAAGAAAGATTCACGGGTGGTTGAGAAAATCCAGTCCGGGATCGGCCTGGGAAAGTCGGGGGAAAAAAGGACGGACATCCCACTTGAACGGAAGCAACTGGCGGCGGGCGTCTACGAATTGAAGCCGATGCGGCCACTCGATTCCGGCGAGTATGCACTGGGTGAAATGATCGAGCAGAAACTCAATATCAGTGTGTGGGATTTTGGCGTGGATCTGCCTGGATCAAAGTAGGACGTCTCCCCGCCTCGTCAGGGCCTGAAGGCCCTTGCGTTTTGCTTCCTGATGGCGGAGATGAAGCTCCGCTCCCCTATGCCGTTGTATCGTGCAGCGTGAAATTTAAATGTTTCCAGACAGCTACGCGCTCTGTTTTTCCGAGATGGACTTGGCCTGGGTAAACAGCAGAAGGTAATCGCGCCCGCCGGCCTTCGAATCCGTGCCCGACATGTTGAACCCGCCGAAGGGATGCCCGCCCACCAGCGCTCCCGTGCACTTGCGGTTGAAGTAGAGGTTGCCCACGTGGAAGCGCTCCGCGGCCTTCTCAATCTTTGCCCGGTTCTTCGTGTAGACGGCGCCTGTCAGGCCATATTCGGTGTTGTTGGCAATTCGGAGAGCTTCATCAAAGTCGGCAGCTTTCAACACGGCCAGCACGGGTCCGAAAATCTCCTCCTGTGAGATCCGTCCTTCGGGCGAAACGTCGGCAATCACAGTGGGTGCAATCAAATGGCCGGGACCGGAAGCTTCCTTGCCGCCCGCAACCAGGCGGCCCTCGGCTTTCCCCACCCTGATGTATTCCAGAATGGACTCTTTGGCCCGGCTGTTGATCACCGGACCCATGTAAGTTTCAGGGTCCGCCGGGTCGCCCACTTTGATGGCCTCAACCCGTTCCTTCAACTTTTCCAGGAAAGGCTCATAGACGGTCTCCACCACGATGGCGCGCGAGCAGGCTGAGCACTTCTGTCCCTGATAGCCAAAAGCCGAAGAAGCCACGCCCTCAACGGCGGATTCGAGGTCCGTCTCACTGTCAACAATAATCGAATCCTTCCCGCCCATCTCGGCGATGACGCGCTTGATCCAGATCTGCCCCGGCTGGGGTTTCGCCGCCAGCTCGTTGATATGCAGCCCCACTTCCTTTGATCCGGTGAAAGCAATGTAGCGGGTGCGAGGATGCGCCACCAGCGCATCGCCGACCGTCGAGCCGGGACCCGGCAGAAAATTCACTACTCCGGCGGGCATGCCCGCTTCTTCCAGCGCCTCAAAAAACTTGTAGCCGATAGTGGGCGAGTCGCTCGATGGTTTTAGCACCACCGTGTTGCCGGCTACAATCGAGGCGGTTGTCATCCCAACCAGAATAGCCAGCGGGAAATTCCAGGGTGGAATCACAATGCCCACGCCCAGCGGGATGTATTCCAGGCGGTTCCGTTCGCCCGGCACAGGAGTGATGGGCTGCCGGCCGGCCAGTCGCATCATTTCCCGGGCGTAAAACTCGCAGAAATCAATGGCCTCGGCTACGTCGGCATCGGCTTCAGCCCACGACTTGCCTACTTCATACACCATCCAGGCGGCAAAGTGGAACTTTCTGTCGCGAAGAATCTTGGCCGCCGAAATCAGCAGCTTCGCCCGCGTTTCCGCCGGCGTGCGGCTCCAGCTTTCAAAGGCTTTTTCAGCCTTCTCAACGGCCAATGCAGCAAGGCCGGGATCTCCCTTGGAAAACGTCCCCACCACCTGGGCCTTATCCGACGGATTGTAAGAATGGAAAGTCTCTTTTGTTTCGATGCGCTCAGAGCCAATCACCGCGGGATATCTTGCTCCGAGCTCCTTCTTAACATCTTCAAGAGCTTCCTTCATCCGCCGGAAATGCTCAGGATTCCCCTTGAAGTCGCTCAAAGGCTCATTCTTGAACGATGGAAGCTGCATTCGTGTCCCCCCCGTTTATTCCCCCAAAGCGTTCATTATATCGGCAACCCTGAATTGCGGGGAACTGATCTCCAGCTAAAGCGCTGAAATCGAGGTCGAAAGAGAGGATTTATGACGCGAAAGGATTCGCCGGACGGTTGGCGGAGGGTCCGGCCTGAAACGACCGGCGGACTCGCTGCACGGGCGAGGTCCGCCTTCATCAAATGGGGTCTGGATGAGAGCCGTATGAGGATTCAGTTAGGTTCGGCGTGGCCGTGGAAGATTCGGACCAGGGCAATGCGGGTCCCGCCGTCATGAGGCGAAAGGGACACCACCTTGTCCTGTTCGTTATATTTCATCTCAAAAACGATCTTGCCGTCGCGGTTGGTCTGGCTGAAGCTGGTGACTTCACCCCCCAGTTGCTTCTTATAGAATTCCTGGACCTTGCTGAGCGCATCGGACGTGTTGAATTTTGCCGCCGCAATGCGAAGGTCCGTTTCGTTGGGCAAGTCAAAGAGATCG
>JAJYJL010000192.1 GCA_021789565.1 Acidobacteriota bacterium | reverse complement strand
CTTGCAGGACAGCGCAGTGACCACAGGCACAGTCTCACGGCAGAGAAAAACAGATCAAGAGCTTGATCCTCTCTCCCAAAGGTTAGGAACAATACATCGCGCGATATTTTATAGTTCGCAATATAACGCATAGAAACTGGGGTCTGCCATGAAAATTATCAAAGCGGTAAATACCAGATATAGGATATCGGTATTTTTGACAACACGATTTATAGCAGTAACCTTGTGAAATAAGCTAAGAAAACACCTTGGGCCTCACGCATTGTAAAACGGGAGATTTCAGTTCTTTTTGAATATGCGTTTTACGCCTCTTCACACTGTCTGAAGACATTCTTCCCCCACGGAGCCGGTCACCCAGCTTTTTCCCGTGGAGATATCTTCATTCCTCCCCAGGAATCTCAAGATCGGAAAAAACAATCATAAGCTTGAGGGTTAAAGAGGCCGGACCCGCAGGGGCCTTACACGATAGTAACGATCTGCTGCCGCCGGAACTGGAAATATTGTGAATTCGAATGAGGCATGCGGGAGGAAGCCAAAGGATCAGTAGATCAGCCGCAGCGAGAACTGGACCTGGCGTGAAGTCCCCGCAGTCTTGCTGATGATCCCGAAGCCGCTGCCCCTTAGTGTGTTGGAAGGGATGCCAAAGTTCACCAGATTAAAAACGTTGAAGAACTCCGCGCGGAACTGAAGAATGCCCCATTCACCCTTGCCCCGTTTTCCAAAAGGCGTGTCTTTGATCAAGGCGACATCAAAGTTGTGGTACTGGGGACCTCGGAAGGTGTTCCGGCCCAGAGTTCCAAAGACTCCGTGGTTGGGGCCCGTGCCTCCAGCTACATTGATGGGAATCCTGAAGAATGAGGTGTTGTCGGCGCCTCTCCCAAAGTAGTCTTCCCGGATGGGGCCGCCGGTTGAAAAAGAGGGCTGAGCAATCTGGTCGGGCCGGTCGGCGCCCACCGTTCCTGCACCCGTCTGCTGAATGCCGGAGTAGACCGTAAACGGCAGCCCGGTCATCAAGGTTGTAATATTCAGAAACTGCCATCCCTGCGTGAAAGGCCTCCCCAGAGGCCGCAAAAAACTCACGCGGTCCACAGGAAGCGCCTGGATGAGACTGAGAGCAAAGACCTGGGTCACGTCAAAATAGGAGGGTCCCCGGTCCGCGCCGGGGTTCCATGGATTTTGCGGCAATGTCTCGAGAATGACGCCAGGTCCTCCCGAAAGCGTGCCCAGTGCCGAACTGGTATCATCAAGTGATTTCGAATACGTGTAACTCGCCTGGAAACCCAGTCCCCACCGCGTGGAGTTCTTGCTGAGACTGGTCTGCAATGCGTGATAGACAGAATGCGAACGGGTCGTCATGAGGCTTTCGGTACCGAAGCCCCCAATGGCCTGGCCCGCCGGGTTGAATTGCGTGAATGGCGCGAAGGCCGGCGAGGCGCCACTGTAGCTGTTCGGAGAGAATATACTGGGGAGGTGCACGCCCTCTGTCCCCACATAGTTGGCGCTGAATTTCACAAACCCGAAATCGTGATCCAACCCGGCCGTATAAGTTTCGATATAACCGTTGCGGAAGTCTTTGGCAATGCCAAAAGTTGAAAGCAGTTGGATCTGGTTTCCTGGCGTCAACGCCGCCAGATCGCTCTGAAATCTCCCGATATCGATGGGCGTATTGGGCGAAACGTCAGCGGTGTTGCCGGTGGGGAACACCGGCTGCCCGGCGGGGGTGTAAACGGGCGGAAGTTGCACAGGGGTTACCGAGTTGCTGAACGGCACAGCAACCCCCGGAACAGCGGAAATGTAGGGGGTGAACAGAAAAGGAATGTTCCCGGTCAGGAAGTTGTCCTGCCACAGGTTCGTGAGCAGGGTTGTGATAGCCCCGCCCGCGTGGAGGACGGTGCGGTCGGCAAGGCGGTAATCGACCGCGAGGCGCGGCCCCCAGCCGCTCCAGTCCATCGTGTAGGGAGGTTGCGGGTTCACAACAAAATTCTGCGTTGCCCCGGGCGTCCAGAAGGGAACGCTGGCGCCGCCCTGCCCCACGATGAGCGGCGCCGATGTCCGCTTATGGGCTTCGGCTATGCGGCTGTTGACCTCATACCGCAGCCCATAATTAATGGCCAGGTGCTGCGTTGCCTGCCAATTGTCCTGAAAATACACGTTGTAGGACTCCCGCCTCACACCCGCCTCATCAAAGCGGTTTCCTCCCGGAGTGATATCAGAAATCGCGCTGACAGTGTACAGGTACGGCGTTGCGGTCAGCAGGCCCGTCAGCGTGTCCGGCAACGGATCGCCCGGCTGCACGTCATGCTGGCCGCTCGCCGACGTGATGGCCAAAGGCGAGTATGCAGTCCCGCCGCCAAACGTGTAGAGGCCGTTGGGATTCACGCCCCAGATGGTGGCGTCGCGGTTGAGCCGGACCTCCCCGCCCCATTTGAAACTGTGCTGCCCTTCGCTGTACGCCATGTCCTGTTTCAACTGAAAAAGGTTCCCGAAAGACCCGGTAATCGAACCGTCGGCGGAGTTATAAGGCTCGTAGAGGGCGTCGCTGAAACCAATTCCCGGCTGCGTATGGTTAATGGAAGGAAAGAAGGGCGTGCTCCGCGTATAGCCCAGCGAGGTTTCGGAAGCCAGATGGGGCGACCACACGCGCGAATACTTCAGCCCGGCATTCCGCTGGTGATCAAAAAACTTGATGGCAAAACTGGGATCGATGGCCGTCTGGTCGGGGTTGGTAAGAGGTCCGGTAATCTGGTTGTAACTAAAACGCGCGTAAAGCTTCGACTTGTCGGAAATGCGATGATCCAGACGAAGCGAAAACTGGTCGGTTCCCGTAAAGACCCTGGAAGACGTCGCATAAGTCCTGGCGCCATAAGAACCCTGCGCATCGTTCGGCATCGGGTAGCCCCTCAGCACGGGGACAATCCTGGGGTCGACAGGAACGACCAGCGTATCGCCGGGGTAAGCCGTGGTATCAATTCCGTTTCGTTCCGCGGCCGTGGGAACAGGAAACACCTGCGTGGTGCCCAGCACCTGCCGGAACCCCTGGTACTCACCGAAAAAGAAGGTCCTGTTGCGCCCATGATAAACCCGGGGGATCACAACAGGGCCGCCCATCGTAAAACCGAATTCGTTGCGGCGAAAGGGCGGGATGCGCCGCGGGTCCCGGTCGTCCTGTCGGTCAAAGAAGTTGCGCGCGTCAAACGCCGAGTTGCGCACAAACTCGAAGGCGTCGCCGTGGAGCCGGTTAGTGCCGGACTTGGTGATCACATTCGTATAGCTGGCCGCGCCGTGGCCAATCTCCGCGGGCATCACCCCGGAACTCGCCCGAACTTCCTGGATGGCATCGACGTTGAAATTAGGGAAGGTTGCCCCGCCCATTTCCGGGTCGGTGGTGTCAATGCCGTCCATGGCAAAAACCGTGGCTGTAGCACGCTGTCCATTCACGGCAAACTGCTGGGTGAAGTTAGCGCTTCCGTTAGTGTCCGTCATGGTGCCGGCGGCCAGAAGCAGCAGCTTGCTGAAGTCGCGCTCGTTGAGCGGCAGGCTGGAAACTTCCTTGCTGGAGAGGTTCTCGCCCCCGCTTGCACGAGGAGCGGAACCTCCGGCCTGGGCCACCACGCGAAGCTGGTTTTGCAGCGAGGATATCCGCAGCCCTGCAGACAAATTTAAGCCGTCGTTGATGACCAGGAGTCTCGGCGCCAGCCAGGTCTGGTCGTCTTTTCTGGCAGACAACCGGTATTCACCTGCCATGATCCGGTCAAAGGAAAAAGCGCCCTTTCTCGAGGTAGTGGAGGAGTAATCAAGCCTGCCACTCGGGGAATGCAGCCTGATCACCGCCCCGGCCACGGGATTTCCAGCGGTATCTCTTAGAATCCCGTTCCAGGAACTCAGGGCGAACCCATGCCCCGGCCAAGCGGCCAGCAAGACCAATGCACCCCACAGGGTACAGACCCGGCAATTAACTAAAGGGAACATGGCCAGAGTATTTTACTCGTCTTCACCCCTTTAGCCCAAATGCTTTGAAAATTTTCTTTCCGGAATTTTTCGCAGATTCGGCCTGGCAGGAGGTGTTCTAATCCCAAGCAGGGCCTGCCATGCCCGTGCGGGCTCAGGATGAAAGGTTCCGCAGCAATTCCTCGACGGAGAAAGACCTTGAAGATTTCACTGAAACAGAAAAAAGGTCACGCGGACTGTCCTGATAGGAAAGCGAATACTCGCCGCCCGCAAACAGCTTCGAGAGCAACGTGGCCAGTTCCGGCTGGATGGCCTCACGCGTTTCCGGTTTGTTAGGGGCCAGCAGGCGGTCATTGATGGAAATCTCAATCTCCCGGCCGTTGAAACGAAATTTCGAGGCCAGGCGCGGATCTGATTCGAAACGCCGGCAGGCCTTGAGGGCCGCAATGGCTGCCTGCTTCAAACGGTCCTGGTTGCTGCCTTCCAGCGCCGCCTTGCGGTTGTATCGAACACCGGTACGGCTGCCGGCATTATCCACGCTGTAATTCGCTTCGTGTCCAATCAGGATCACTCCGGGACCCGCATAAACGTGGCGGTAGTCGGCGACGTCCAGCAGCAGTTCTTCCCTGCCCTGTTCCTGAATCCAGCCGTGAAAAACAGGAACCAGAGGTCCAAGATCAATTCCTTCTTCGTCATTGAGAAGGAGTTTCACATTAACGTGTTGTAATTCCATTGGGTGGATTTCCTCTACCTCAACTGGCGGCCACCAAGGCGTCGGCCCGGCTGGCGCAGGTGTGTGAAGCCTCGATAAAGAGGTGGGCTTCATCCATCAGATAACGCGCCGAGTCCTCGGTGTGGGGCAAATCGGCCTTCTCGTGCGCCGCGAACAAATACTGGGCGAATTTCCCCCCTGCGTAAGGGTCGAAGAACCTCTTCGTATCGTAGAAGCGCTTTCGGAATTCGCTCACAATTTCGTCGGGATCATCCGTAACGCGCGGAAATTCATTCTTCACCAGCGCCCTGGCCGCCCGCAGCATGGAGAGGTAAGCCGTCTTTCCGGCCTGCTCGGTTTTGCCGTTTTCAAAGGCTATCTGCGCCTCAAAAAGCTGCCTCTCGGCTGCAGCCAGATCAAAGTCCAGGGTGGAAATCACTTCGCCGGCGCACTCGCCTACTCCCATATCGCCCAGGGTATATTCACGCGGGTCTCCCCAGTCTCTGAAGAACGAGCGGTCTCTGGTGTCTTCCGGCGGCCGCGTCAGGTCTTCCAGAAGCATTTTCAACTGGACCTTGCCCGTCCGTTTAACAAAGTCCTTAAACGATTCTCCATTCTGCCGCCCCGCAAGATAATGGTCGGTCAGGCGGGTAACAACTTCGGGGATGTTCTTCGACGGTACGGCCACCACGGGCATCCCGTAGGAGCCCCCGTTGTGTCCCCACTCGCCACCCAGGACCACCTGGAAATGCGGCACCGCGTACCCGGACATCTTGCGGCTCACGCCGTAGAAGCCCAGGTCCGACACATGGTGCTGGCCGCAACTGTTGAAGCAGCCGCTGATCTTGATGTGCAGGTTCTGGACAGATTCATCCAGTTGCAGACTCTTCTGCAACAGGCGGTTCCGCAATTCCGCCGCCAGCCCCCGCGAAGATGAAATGCCCAATTTGCACGTATCGGTTCCCGGGCAGGCCACGATGTCAACAATCGTTCCCGCACCGGACGCTCCCAGGCCCACAGACTCCAGAACTTCATAAAGCTCCGGTAAATCGTTTTCGCTCACCCAGCGGATTACAAAGTTCTGCTCCACGGTAGTGCGAATGCTTTCGCAGCTAAAGCGCCGTGCCATATCCGCCAGCGCGCGCAACTGGTGAGAAGTGGCGTCACCAATCGGCAGAGTCACCGTGGCTACCACGTATCTCTCCTGGCGCTGCGGCCGGATATTTGTCTTGAGCCAGCGCTGGAAAGCTTCCGACCCGGTCCCCTGCAACTTCTCAGCGGGCTTTAAAGGTTTCTCTTCGGCCTGCAGGGCCTCCTGGATGTATCCCGTCCACCGCGGGTCCGGTTCCAGAGTCTTGCGCTCTTCCAGAACCAGTTCGCGGAACTTTTCAATCCCCAGGTCCTGGATGAGGAATTTGATGCGCGCGCGACTGCGGTTCTTTTTCTCGCCCAGCCGGGCATAGACCCTGGCGATGGCCTGGGCCAGTGGCAGCAATTCCTCCGGAGGAACAAACGGATCAAACAGCTTGGCCTGGTAAGGAACGGCGCCGAGCCCGCCACCCACGTACATGGCGAAGCCGCGCTTCTCCACTCCGTTCTCTACACGCGTGGCGGCCACCAGCCCCAAGTCATGAATGTTGGCCAGGGCGCAGGCGTGCTGCGTGCAGCCGCTGAAAGCCGGCTTGAATTTTCTGCCAAAATTCTGGACGTCGGGATGGCCCAGCAAGAATCGCGCCAGCGCCTTCGAGTAGGGCGTCACGTCAAAAAGTTCGTCCTGGCAAACGCCGGCGTAGGGGCAGGTGGTCACGTTGCGGACCGAATTGCCGCACGCCTCGCGCGTTGTGATGTTCGCTGCCGCCAGGCGCCGCATCACAGATGGAGTATCCTCAATGTGGACGTAATGGAGCTGAATGTCCTGCCGCGTGGTGACGTGGGCGATCCCGTCCGAGTATTCCTCCGCCAGGTCTGCCAGCGTTTCGAGCTGCGCGGCGTTGAGGCCGCCGCCGGGAATCTTGATGCGCTGCATCCCAGGAGCGTCCCAGACGGTGTTCGGACCTTTCAGCAATTCTTTCCGCGGGTAGGCCATCTGCTGGACCTTTTTCCCGTCATGCCTCTCGCCGTTGTCGTAGCGCTGCCCGTAGACGCCCCTGCGCAAACGCGTTTCCGCGAAAACGCGCTCGTCGAGCTTGCCGCTTTTTTTCAGATTGATCTCCGTCTCAAAGATATCAATCTCGCGCCCCAGCGCCTCCGGCATCCGTCCGTTAAGGTGTTCCTTCCACAATGTGTTCGATGCTTTCATCACGTCACCATCCCGCAACTAATAAAAAACCCACCGCCGGCATTCCTTGCGACGGTGGGTTTGGATAATACCTAAGCTGAAAATCTCTTGAGGGCTATCCTCCACACGCCGGCACAAATGTGCAACAACACATGCAGGCGCCGCTGTGGATTCCCTTGCCCATCATAGTAATCCCCATTCTATCTGAGCGGACAAATGGTGTCAACCAATGGTGCGCCTTCCGGATGAATGGAACACCATGGAAGGTTACCAGACCACAGTCAGGATCAACGGAGTCACCGTCAGCGCCCGGGACCCTTCCGCCCCCGCTCCTCCGCGAAAATACTGGTACGAGCCCAGCGCGGCCGTCGTCCGGGAAAGGACTACATCGGCGCGCAGAACCACAACGCGGAATCCAGGGTTTACTTTAAGGAAGCCAGCCTTAAGCCGCTAGATTAATCGAGTTGAGCGGCGCCGGTCCTGAGCCCGAACATCGGGCGAAGGGACGTATCAAAAAGATGCGGTTTATTGGACAAGAAGGTCCTGCAACCAAAGGCTGTATTGCAGGCTTCCTCACAGCCCGCGACAATCAACCCAGGGCGCGCCGGGAACGCTCTGGGCTCTGGCTCCGTCCCCAGCGCGGAAAACGCCATAGGCACAAATTCAATAAAACCGGAATCGTCACACTATTTCTTAGCCTGTTCTTCGGCCATGTTGCCGATCACGGGCAAATGGAATTCCTGGTTGCCGTAGGCCTTAATCACCAGAATCAGCCAGACGACAAACCCCCCGAGGAAAAGCGCCAGGTCAAGCAGCAAATGAATGATCAGTCCCATCACCGGAATCATCCCCAGGATCATTCCCAGAATGATCATTCCGATCCAGACGACAATCCACGCAACTTGAAAAAACAGCGACTGGAATGCGTGGAACCGGACATAACGGTCCTTGTTGTAAGGTTCGAGCACCAGAAAGATGATCGCCGGGATGATTGTGAAATAGGCAAGCATCCCCGCAATGTTTGGCGCCATTCCAGATGATCGAGCGGCTGTTGACGCGGCTGCAACCGCCCCTCCCGTAATGGGTGTGCCGCATGACCCGCAGAACGTCGCTCCCTCAGCCACCGTTGCCCCGCATTTTGCACAGCTTGTCATCTTTCCTCTCCTTTTCCATGACTAGATTTTGCGAACCTTGCCTTGACTCCGGAAGGCCCCGCCTCCTGGTCATTTCACTTCTTGCTCACCAGTCCCTGGTGGTGACTGGTTTTCTGCGTACCGTCGGAATAGGTTGTGATGTAGTCGTAGGCGAATTTCACCATACGCCCGTCGTCTTTGGCGAGCCATACGGAACCCTTCACGTTATAGTCCTTCATGACCGCCTGCTTTCCACCCATCGCGTTGTTGACCATTCCCCCCAGCAGCCGGCCTCCCAGGACCGTTCCAGCCCTTTCGCTGGCCGGGAGCTGCGAAAGGTCAAAATCGTAGCGGCGCGCATCATAGCCGCCCACCTGTTCGTCCGCGACATACTTCACGCTGTCCTGCGCGTCACGAATGTCCATGGGATTGAGATAAGCCAGTTGTATGGCACTCGCGGTCATCTGCCATTCGTGGCTTCCCGCTGTGGCATTGCGCGGGAATACCCTGGTTCCACCGGGGCCCGATGGGGTCTTCGGATACACCTGGGTTTCCTGGCCGGTCATGGCGCTGGGAGTAACATCTTCCTCAAGAGAAAAGGATGTGCCGTCGGAATCCTCCTTCTTGAAGGAAAGGTGGAAAGAAGCTGTTGGCTTCATGATGACGTCCCCCATTTTGGTCATCGCATCGGCGAGATAGGGCATCCCGCTTGCCGAGTGGTAGCTGCCTTTCGCGGCTGGCTCTGCGTTCTTAATGGCTGCCGAAAATTGTTCCACCTTATGCCGGAGCCGGTAGGCAATAAAAATACAGCTACCGATGCCGATGGCCCCAATCAGCGCGATGATCCCAACAACGATGGCTAGGATTTTAAGCACCGGGCTGCCCTTTGTCGCGGTGGAACCGGCAGGCGTTCCCGGTCCCGCAACCGCGCCGGACTGCCGGGCGCCGCACGCCGTGCAGAATCCTGCGCCCTCTGCGATCGGTTTCCCACAACTGATGCAGAATTGGCTCATGCCGTCACCTCCGAATGATTTCAGAGCATAGATAAAACAACTTCGATCTCCCTGTGCAGCCGGCAACTCGGAGCCGGGCCTGCCCTCAATTTGTATTCCTGCGAACAGCGCCGGGTTGTTCCCGCAGGCGTCCTGCTTCTGCGCCGGAAGATGGATCGAGTCGATCTGTAAGCACAAAGGCTGTTTTTACCTGAAGAACAGGCGGAAAGGAGAGTTCGATTTATGACGACAAGGGCCCCCAAAACCTGCTTCGCCGGCTTCATACGGGACACCTCGAGGCTGAGGTGAGTTCTTTCTTTAAGGAGCGACTACCGGGGGGGAGTCTAGCATTTTCAAATGCAGAAGTAAATCTCTTGTACTCGTCCGGTTTGGCGTTGCTGCGGTCTGCGGATTTTCTATCGACCGCAGGGCCCGAAATCATGGATCCGAGCGATTCGACTCCCACCTAACACTTCAATGCAACGACCTCATAATCTCTTACGGAAGGGACCTCTGCCGTCACCACCCCATTGGTTTGTTTTAACGAAAGGCTGCGGCCCGAGCGAAGCGCCCGCACGGCGGAAACCTTTTTCCGTCCCGGCACTCTGACCGCGATCTGGAGAGGTCCGGTTGGATAGAACC
>JAJYJL010000191.1 GCA_021789565.1 Acidobacteriota bacterium | reverse complement strand
CCCAGGCGAAAATCCACCTCGTTGAACTGCAGCACCGCCCGCCCGCTCGCCCGCGCCATCATCGTCTCGATGTAGCGCTGCATCGGCAGATTCCATGCCGCGGGGGACATGTAGAGATGGCGGAACTTCCACTGCGGATCGAAGAACCGGCCGAGTTCCGCAAGTCCGTCATACTCGACCCAGTAATCCGTGACGCCGAGGTGGCTCTGATCGACCTGATCGCCGCGAGCGGCCGGATCGAACCAGCGCCGCTCATTGAAGGGCTCGTAGTACGAGGTCACCCCAGGGACGTGCCGAAAGAGATTCCACACCAGCGTGCTGCCGCTGCGAAAGCGCCCGCTGATGAAGACCGGACCGTTCAGAGGCGCTGCGCACGATGCGGCGGCACCGCGACCGAGGTCGGCGTACGGCAGCGCGGTCGCATCCAGTTTCCCAAGCTCGGTCCCAAGCATCCCGCCGTTGTGCTCCTCAATGAGCGCGAATAAGCTCTCCCGCGCATCATCGGTCGCCAAGACCCGACGCAGAAATGCAAAGAACCGGCCCCGTAAGTGCTCGCGAATCACATGACCCTCGCCGTCCCCGCGGCACCGCCGCGCCAGCGCCTCAGTTTCCCGAATTGCCCCACGTTATGACGTAATCTGTCTCGAATACCCGACGCAAAGCCGAAGTCGGAGGAACCAGTACCAATCGCATGGTAGCGTCCCCATTGCTTGCAGTCTCAACGCTCGCATCTCTGGAGGCAAAACACGCAGGTGCAGCATGCCGTACCAAATCCGTGCTCCAAGTCTCACCCCCGACCCCATCCGTCTATAGAATTATAGCCGTGGAAATTCGCGTGATCGTTCCCGTACTGCCGGCGCACCCCGCGCCCGCACATCGACCACTCTGCGACCGCCATGATTGCCTCGTTCTGCCCAACTGCAAAACGCAGAATGCCGTCCACCATCGGATCATCCACTGCACGCCGCGCAGCACCCACTGATCGCACGTGAATGCCCGCACCATTGTGCATTACCATGCGAGAGCACCTCACCCGGGACCCGCCCCATGAAACAGAACTTCCTCAGCGCCGTCTGCGTCCTCCTCCTGCTTGCGGCCAGCGGCACCGCCGTGCGCGCCACGACGCCGAATCCCGAGACCGAGCCGCTCGTCGAGCCCGCCAATCTCGTTTACCAGGGGTCGTTTCAGCTGCCCAACATCCCCTGCCAGTCTCCGACTTACGCCTGCTTTCCCTATGGCGGAACCGCGCTCGCATATGATCCGGCCAACAATGGGCTCTTCATCGTCGGCCACATCTACGGACAGCTCACCGCCGAGATTTCCATTCCGACGCCGGCACAAAATTCCGCGCCCAGCGCATTACCCACCGCGACGCTGATCCAGCCCTTCACCAGCGCGCTCGAGGGCAAGATCAACGCCGTCAACCCGACCGACCCTAACGCACACTACATCGGCGGTCAGCTCGTCTACAACGGACGGTTGATCATTTCAGTCGAATCCTCCTATGACGGGGCCGGCACGCAATCCACGTCCCATTTCGCCCGTCCCCTCGACTTGACCACAGCGAGTCCCTTCGTCGGTCCCGTCAAGGTAGGCACTCTCTATCCGGGTTTCGTCTCCGGATACATGACGCCGATACCCACGGAATGGCAGTCGCTTCTCGGTGGACCTGCGCTGACGGGCAATTGCTGCCTCGCGATTGCCGGATTCCAGTCCAATGGTCCTTCCGTTTCCGTTTTCAATCCCGATGACATCGGCACCGACAATCCCGTTCCGGCAACTGTGCTCGTGGGCTACCCCAATTCCAAGCCTCTCGGGACCGGCTGGGGCACCCAGAGCACCCTGTACAATGGATCAACGAGCATTACCGGCGTGGCGTTTCCCGACGGAACCCGCAGCGTTCTTTTCTTCGGCGTTCAAGGCACCGGGCCATTCTGCTACGGCCCAGGCACCTCCGACGAAGCCCTTGCCGGAACAACGCAAGCTTCTACCGGCGACACCTGGTGCTACGATCCTTCAAACTCTTCCAAGGGCACACACGCGTACCCGTACGTCGACCAAGTCTGGGCTTATGATGCCAATGATCTCCTTCAGGTCAAAAACGGCAGCGAGCAGGACTACCAGGCGACTCCCTACAAAGTCTGGACACTCACTCTTCCCTACAACAACATCAATGGTTCCAACCGGATCGGGGGCGTGGCCTACGACCCCGCAAACAATCTTCTGTATATTTCGGAAAGTTGCGTCTACAATTATTGCACTCCCGTCATCGACGTCTACGCAGTTGAAATGGATCCGCAGGCCGCGTCGACTACATCCGCAATTCAAAGTCCAAGCGCTCCGACGAATGTCACGGCACAATGAACAAATTAACGAGGCAATGCGCTAGCGAAAGTTGATTGTCGCCGCGCGCCTCCGCGATGTGCGGAAAGTCAGTGGCGACACCGGTCGTTCACACACCTTCACCGTTCATGATGATCTGGAATCGCTGATCAATTTGCGCGGAATACGCAAGTTTGGTGTTCGAGCATGCTCGGAGCCGAGGCGATTGTTCCGCTCGTCCATCGTCATCCCCAGCTAGACGGATGGCTTCCGTGCCAAAGCCCAGACTGATACGGGGAAATCGGGCTCATTTCGCAGCGACCCAGACCATCCCCGTCGCGCCCAGTGGCGAAAATTGGCACGCACGCACGCCCGATTGCCCCACGACCCGGTTTTCGTCGCTTCCAGGTCGAAGCCGCACTCTGCCAGGAAATACCGAATGCCGGTTTCCGTCCAGCGCGTGCAATCGTGAGGAATGGGATGTACGCGAATCAGGAAAGGTGTGGTGACAAGGAAGTGGCCGCCAGGCCTCAACATGTGCAGTACATTCCTTGCCGCCCGAGTCGGCCAGAGCAAGTGCTCGAACACTTGATCGGCAATAATCAAGTCGAAAGTTCGTGGCAAAGTGTCGGAACAGATGTCGAAATCCGGATAGCGGGTTTCGGTGTAGCTCCGGAATGGAATCGTTCGAAAGAAGTCTCCGGAGGAAATTTCAAGGACCTCGAGAGTTTCCGGAACGAGAGCCTCGATCAGCCGAAAACACTCCCGATACATGACGGGCCGCGTCCAGTGACGGTAGTCGTACCCGACACGCTCCAGAAGTGATTTGATCTCTGGCTTGCGACGCTCGATCAGGGCTCTTAATTGCATATATTCGCCTCCGAGCATCGGAGAATTTCGCACGGATTGCGCGTTTGGCGCAACTGCAACTACGCGGCTCGGCAAAAAGAGCTCGGGTCTGCTTGCCAAGATGAGCCCGGTCCGGTGACGGGATAGCGCGCAAGATTCTGCGCATCATTGCTCGGGGTCGGAACGACGGCGCCCACGGCTGCAGGCGCACGGGGTGCTTGGTGAGCGGAGTCTGCGAGGTGCCCGAAGCCCCTGCGTCTGAAGACGATCTTCGAGAATCTCGCGGCCACCGATGCCGAGGCCTTCTACCGCGCTATGGTGTGGCTGCGGCCGGATGCCCGCCGGACGCCTTATTCGCCGGTGGTTCTGGAAACCTTGCGCGGGTTCATGCACGTGGAGGCCGCAATTCGCCGAGTACCTAAATCCATAACTACGATGACGTATTGGTCTGGCATATTCCCCTACTTGGCGGCATACTGTTATCCTAGGAAGGGGATGCCAAGAACATGCCCATACCGTATTGAACTCTCCGATGCGGAACGCGCCCGGCTCGAGGCCACGGGTCGGAAATATACGTCACCGTATCGGGATGTCATCCGCGCCAGGATCGTGCTGTACGCCGCCGAGGGGCTCGACAACGACGCCATTGCGGCGCGCCTGGAAACCCCGCGGCAGATCGTCAGCAAGTGGCGCAAGCGCTTCTTCCGAGAGCGTCTACGGGGCCTGGAGGAGCGCTCCCCCACCGGGCGCCCAGCGCTCTTGTCCCCCCAGCGTCCTCGTCGCCATTAAGGCCTTGGCCTGCCAGCTGCCGTAAGAGTCCGAGATGCCGCTGTCGCGCTGGAGCGTCCTGGAGATCCGCCGCGAACTCATCGAGCGCGACTTGGTCGCCTCCGGACAAACCACTCTGCGGCATTGGCTGACGGAGGATGCGACCCGCCCGTGGTCACACCGCAGTTGGATTTTCCCGCGCGATCCGGCCTTCGAACGTAAGGCCGCCAGAGTGCTGGATTTGTATCACGGGGAATGGGACAACCCTTGAGCGAGATGGACTGCATTCTCTCCACGGACGAGAAGACCAGCATCCAGGCCCGCCGCCGTATCCAACCCACCCCGCCTACGGCGCCTGCCCGCCCGATGCGCGTGGAGCATGTGTCATCGCCGATCTGAAAGTCGTGAAATCCGGCCGGTCTGGAAATCGATGTTCTTCTCGGGTTCTTCCGAGACTTCCATTTGACCATCTTGTTCGGCCTGGCGCCCTTTCCCGCTGCATCAAAGGCTTACGCGCGGCGTGGTGGATCTGGGCACGCGTTGTGCGGTTTTCGCCACGAGCGACGCAATTCCTGTGCCATCGATTTTCAAACTGGCGGATCTCGACGATTTTCGAGCCGTCGTTGACAAGCATGAATATCAACGCCGCGGTGCCTGGGCCTATCTGGCCGCTTGGGATGTCTGACGCCCCAAGGTCTTTGGCCGCTGCGAAACCACGACCGGAATTCGCCCTTTCGGCCGCCTCGTCGCCCAGATCATGAGGCAAGAGCCCTATCGCTCCGCCGCGAGTGTGTTCTGGATTATGGACAACGGCTCCTCGCACCGCGGCCAAGCGTGCCTCCGGCGCTTGCAGCGACGCTGGCCAACGATCATCCCGATGCACACGTCACCGAACTTACGAGCAACAGTACTAAGCGCGCCTCGAAAAATTGCCCATTTTGATGCTTATTCTGCCGACCACAAGTGCTAGAATGAGACATGAAGGTTCAGCTCGGTTTTTGGACCTTCAGCACCGGCTTGATCAACTCAGCAGGCGTGGGGATGCCTTGGAGAGGCTGAACGCCATCGAGTTGATTGGGAGATGTTTCGACCGGATCTTGAGAGTATAGACCGCAAGGAGCATGAGTCTGCGGCGGGTCGCAAGCCCACCGATCGGGTGCGGATGTTCAAGATGCCGGGACTGCAGAACCTGTACGGGTTGTCGGACGATGCGCTGGAATTCCAGGTAACGGACCGACTGACGTTCATGCGGTTTCTCGGCATCGACCTCGGTGGCGCGGTGCCGGCGCAATGGACGAAGAATCCGGCGAAGCGGCGGCAGAAGGACACCGATGCGCGCCGGACCCGAAAGAATGACGAGGACCACTTTGGCTACAAGAGCCACGTGAGCGTGGACCGTAAGACGAAGCTGGTGATCAGCGAGCAGGCGAGCCCGGCGAATGTGCATGACAGGCAAGTGTTTGACGGTCTTCTTGGGAAAGCCAGGCGCCGCGGACGGGATATCTGGGCCGATAGTGCCTACCGCAGCCGCGAGCATGAGCGTAGGCTGAAGCGCAGAGGCTTCCGTAGTCACGTTCATGAACACGGCGGACGAGGCCATCCGCTCGCCGAAGTGCAACAACGCAGGAACCGCACGACGTCCCAAGTGCGTGTGCGCGTCGAGCACGGGTTTGCCACCATGACCCAGATGGGCGGAATGTTTGCGCGCAGCATCGGCTTGAGCGAATGCGTGCGTGGTCGACGATGACGGCATTGACTTACAACCTGAAGCGGCTCGAGGCCCTGATCCGGTTGGGCAAGGCGCCCATCGACGGCATAGGTGTGCCCGGATGATGGGAAACGCATGGATCGGATCGCAACGAAGGCCGTTCCGGGCGGTCAAAACGCAGAAATCCCCGCGAAACTGAGCCGCAGTTCGGCGCATAGCGAAAATTCCAGTGTTCTATGCATCAACCGACTCTCGACGGCACGATTCATAGAGGTTCCCTAATTATGTCGGGGGCGACGCCGCGGATGCGCTGGGACGTAGTCAGGACGTGGATATTCCGCTCTAACATAATCGACGACGCGCTGTCGAAGGTGAATCACATGAGCATGGCGCATTCACTCGAAGTCCGCGCGCCGCTGCTGGATCATCGGATCCTGGAACTCGCAGCACGGCTTCCGACCGCGCTCAAGATGAATCGCCCCGAGGGGAAGCTGCCGCTGCGAAAATTTGCCGCTAGCCGCATGCCAGCGGAGGTCCACAACCTGCCGAAGCGGGGGTTCTCGATTCCGGCCGCACCGTGGCTGCGTGGCGTCATGCGGCCACGGGTAGAAGACGCTCACTCGGCCAATAGCACCCTGGCCGTCGAGGTCCGCAGAGCGGAACGATTTCGCACGCTGTGGCGCGAGCACTGGAGCGGTGCGAGGGATCACAGCGTGTTCCTCCGGGACATTTTGATGTTGGGTCTCTGGGAACACTCGACCTCGATGTCCGGCCGCGAGACGACAGACTCCCGAGCATGGTATCAGGCTGTATGAGGGACACCGAGGTGGCCAAAACAAGTCGTATCGAAGAACCGTCGCCGGCGCGATGGGCCATTGGGGTCTTTGCGCACAATGAAGAGCAAAACATCGTCAACGCTTTGGAAAGCGTCAGAAACTCTGCATCGATCGCGCAAGTGCACGCGTATGTCCTGATCAATGGCTGCACAGATCGGACAGAAAGGGTAGTCGAGAACTACGCACAGAGAAATGAATGGGTAACGCCCATCTCAATCGAGCTTGGAGATAAGGCGAACGCATGGAATCTGTTTGTGTACCAGGTTGCCGGCGATTATGACGCATATTTTTTTGCCGATGGCGACGTCGAGATAGAGCCGCATGCCTTGAACGCCTTATACGAGGAACTCATGGGATCCCCGGGTGCAAACGCGGCGGCGGCGGTTCCCTGCTCTGGTCGGCACAGGGACCAGATGACGACATACGTAACCGAAAGCCGATTGATCCTGGGGAATCTCTACGCCCTGCGCCGGGAATTCATACAACGCGTCCGGAAGGCGGGAACACGGATTCCGGTCGGCATGATCGGTGATGACGGAATCATCACGTCGTTGGTCAAATGGGATCTGGACCCTACCGGTGAATTCAAGGATGAGCGCGTTGCGCCATGCATCCATGGGAAGTTCAAGTACCGCTCGCTTTCGCCATGGAGTCTCAGCGACCTTCGGACCTACTGGCGCCGGCGCGTTCGGTACAGTCTGCGCCACTATCAACACGAGCTACTGGTTCCCATACTGAGGCAGGGCGGCATTCGCGCCATGCCGAAATCGACCACGGATTTATACATCGCGCAAAAGCAGTGTATCGCAGGGCTGCGACCCAGGCATGGACTGGATAGCTTCTTCGATCGAATTGCCTTAAGAGAAATCCGGGCAAGCGCCGGCGCGAGATGACGTCGTGGATGGTCGATACGGTCCTTGTCGAAGAAGCACCTGAGCGACGGGGGTCGCATTTCGCCGCGGGCGAGTTCTCGGCCAATCAGCGTTCCGCAGCGCAGATGGGGAGTTCCACCGGTCTGTACGGTGCCGAGCGTTGGATTCTCGCGTTGATCCGACATCTGCCGCCGCACCGCGTGAGTCCAGAGCTTCTACCCGTCCACTGAAGCGGGGCAGGTCCAATAAGCGTACTTCACTTGGATTCGTTCGCGAAGCTGGCCTCCACCAGCAACACTATCGAATTCTCTTCCGCCACAGCGCACACCTCAGTTACTTTTTTTTCGTCGCGACAGTTCTCGTTCCGGGATGTCCATGCAACTTTCCTGGAAGGTACTCGCTTTAACGTCCCACGACTCCATCGCGAGCCGTTCGGATACACATTGTTCTTGCTCGATTTGCTCGCATTCCAGGACGCGGCGCAAGAGCGTCTCCCACTCATCAACCGTCGCGCCAACACCGACGACGTCCACCCACTCACGAACCGCTTCGATTGGCGCACAAATCACCGGTTTCCCCGTCGCCAGGTATTCTTTTAGCTTCAGCGGCGACAGCACTTTGGCAAGCGCACCGGTTTTATACGGCAAAATCAACGCCTTTACTCCGGCGATGAATTCCGGAAGTTCTCGGTACGGAACGGCGCCGACAAAATGAATATTGCCTCGCACTGGCAGTTCACCCGCCGAAGCGTCTACAGGGCCCGCGAGGACGAATGAGACATTGGGTAATCGTTGCGCCAGCCGCACCAGTAAACCCCAGTCCAAACGTCCATCAATCAGCCCGAAGAAGCCGACACGCGGCTTTTTGACGTGCTGCAATCGCGGATGCTCGCGTGATGCCACTGTAGCAAAGAGCTCGATGTCGACGCCATGCGTCACGATGGACGCGTCTTTTCCGAACTCCTTGAAGCGCCGAGACAGGACATCAGATACCGCAATGATTCGGTCCGCGCGCGCAACCAAGCGTCTTTCCATCTCTTGGACACTCTCCGCGTCCAACCCCGGCCAGAGCGAAAAATCGTCGACGCAGTAATATATGACCCTTCGGTCTACGATGAGATCCCGATACTCCACGGCATTCGGAACCGTCGTCACGACGATGGGATTCTCAAACCGCAACTCCCGCATCATAGTCCGCACCGTCCTCGTAACGGAACGGGCGTTAAACCACCGCACCGCCCGCGACCGCACTCCCGGCAGCATCATGGGCTGACAGACAGAAATGTTTCCGTCGCGGTTTTCGCCCTGATTCGGTCCTTTTGCGATCCGCAGCATCTTGCCAGCTTTTTTTACCGCCTTTTTTGCGTCCCGAGCCGTCCAGGTCGGATTCCGCATGCCTATGGTGTTAACCCAAAGCACACGATGCTCTTTGCCGATGATGCGGAAGATATGTTGGCAACTCGACGGATGTTCGCCCCAATCGTCGGAAAATACCAAAAACTCCGGTTTCCGCGCCGCAATGTGCATATGCATCATCGTCTTTCAGGCAACTCGATAGCGTGCAAGATGTTCACTTTGGGTGCAACATTTCATCGTAGCAGTGCGTAATCCGCCCGACAACCGCTTTTGCGCTAAAGGACGCCCGCACGGGCTCGCGTCCATAAACGGAAAACTCTCTCATTGTTTCGGGCGACTCCAGAAGCTCAAGAACCTTTCCAGCTAGGAACGCGAAATCCCGCGGCGGGGCCAGAAACCCCGACTTTCCATCCGTGACAACCTCCTCGAGAGGACGAATGGCGGAGGTCACCACAGGGACACCACATGCGAGCGCCTCCGCGATTACCAGCCCAAAACCCTCTATCGTCGTCGGCAGCACGAAAAGATCACTGGCCGCGAGCACATCGCGCGCCACCGCGTCCGGCACGAATCCCCAGAAGCGAACTGATTCGGTCAGGCTCAATTCACGACTCAATGCGCGAAGGCGTTCCGTCCACGCCCGGCCCCCCCTCGCTGCGCTGCCGACGATGTTAAAGACCGTATCGGTCCGCCGTTGCCGAATTCGCTGCGCAGCACGCAGAAAAGACTCATGGCCTTTGTGCGGAGCCAGGGTCCCGGTAATTGTCACGTGCCGGCCAACCACTTGCATGCCCATTTCTCACGCAATGCGGCAACGTTGGGCACCGGCGCAACCCAGCCGACATTTGTTGGATTTCCGACGACTCGTACAATGTCTGCCGAGAGCGATAACGGGGGACGCGGCCGCGCCGGCGGCGCGCGCCGCGGGCCAATGGCGCGGTGCCGGGCTCGATCGCGGTACACGAACCCACGGTTCAGTCCGAACGCCTGGCACG
>JAJYJL010000190.1:3285-9714 GCA_021789565.1 Acidobacteriota bacterium | reverse complement strand
GGCCCATCGTTGAAATGATGACATTCAACTTCTCGCTGCTGGCGCTCGATCAGATTGTGAACAGCGCCGCCAAGATGCTTTACATGTCGGGCGGCCAGGTTGGCACGCCGATGGTTGTTCGCGGGCCGGGCGGCGCGGGCCATCAGCTTGCCGCGCAGCACTCTCAGGCGCTGGAAGCCTGGTTCTGCCACATTCCGTGCCTGAAGGTGGTTACCCCTTCGACTCCTGCGGATGCCAAGGGCATGTTGAAGTCCTCGATTCGCGACGACAACACGGTCGTTTTTATCGAGTCTGAAGTTCTTTACGGTCTTAAGGGTGAGGTCCCGGAAGGCGAATACACAATTCCGCTGGGCGTTGCGGATATCAAGCGCCCCGGAACCGATGTCACCCTGATTGCACATGCCAAGATGGTCCATGTGGCGTTGCAGGCTGCCGAAGAACTTTCCAGGGAAGGGATTGACGCCGAGGTCGTCGATCCGCGAACGCTTCGCCCGCTCGACACCGAAACGATTATCCAGTCAATCCAGAAAACCAACCGGGCCGTCGTGGTGGAAGAGGGCTGGCCATTCTGCGGCATCGGCGCCCAGGTTGTGGATACCATTCAACACGAGGCTTTCGATTATCTCGATGCTCCCATCTTGCGCGTGACGGGCGTTGATGTTCCCATGCCCTACGCCAAACCGTTGGAGCACTTGTGCGCGCCGGACAAGGCCCGCGTCATTGACGCCGTTCACCGGGTGACGTACAAGAATTAGCCCGGCAAAATTCCTGAAGAGGTTACGCATGGCATCTCGAGTTCTCATGCCCAAAGGCAGCGACACCATGACCGAGGGCAAGGTCTTGAAATGGCTTAAGAACGAAGGCGAAAAGGTCGCAAACGGCGACGCCCTGGTCGAAATCGAAACCGACAAAGTGGATATGGAAGTCGAGTCGATGGCTTCCGGCGTCCTTCGCAAGGTCCTGGTCCCGGCAGGAGAAACGGTTCCGGTCGGGCAGATGCTGGCCATTATCGGGAAGGCCGAAGAGGATATCTCATCACTTATCTCTTCCAACGGCGGCGCCCCGGCTGTGACGGCTCAAGCAGAGCAAAAAGAAGCGCCGGCTGCTCAACCGCCCCAGCCAGCCGCTGTTTCCTCAGCACCGCAACCTGCAGCGCCCCCATCGGCCACGGCAGGAGGACGCATTTTCGCTTCACCTCTGGCGCGCCGCATCGCCCGCGAGACAGGGCTCGACCTCGCTGCCATTCAGGGCTCCGGCCCCGGCGGACGCATTATCCGCCGCGACGTCGAATCGGCAACCGCCACAGGCGCTTCTTTGGCTATTCCCGCAGCGCAGTTTGTCCCGCAGGGCCCCGAATTTCGCGATGAGCCTCTCAGCCAGATGCGCAAGACCATCGCGCAGCGGCTGGCGCAGAGTCTCGGCCCGGTCCCGCACTTCTATCTGACCATCGATGTGGATATGAAGAAGGCGAAGGAACTGCGCGAGTCGGCAAACAAGCTGAACCCGGATCTGAAGCTGACTTACAACGACATCATCGTAAAGGCCTGCGCAGTTGCGCTGGCTCAGCATCCCGACGTCAACGCCAGCTTCACCGGCGACGCCATCCGTTACCACAACCGCATCCATCTCAGCATCGCGGTTGCCCTTGATGGCGGGCTCATCACTCCGGTGGTGCGTGATTCCAACCTCAAGACCCTGCAGCAGATTTCGTCCGAATCCAAGGACTTGATCGCCCGCGCGCGCGCCCGCAAGCTGAAGCCCGAGGAATACACGGGCGGGACCTTCAGCGTCTCGAACCTGGGCATGATGGGCATCGTAGAGTTCTCAGCGGTGATCAACCCACCCGAGGGTGCTATTTTGGCAATCGGCTCGGTGGAAGAGAAACCCGTGGTCGAAAATGGCCAGATCATCATCGGCTTCCGCTGCCGGATGACCCTCTCCTGCGATCATCGTGTGGTGGATGGCGCAACGGGAGCAAAATTCCTGCAGACCCTTCAGCAGATTCTTGAAAATCCTTTGCTTCTGGCACTGTAGCTCTCCATTGCATTTTGAAGAGCATGCCGGAACTATGCCGTCTCGGTGCGCTGCTCCAATGCTGCCTGTTCTGGCAGAGTTTGCCGCGGTTCCAGCGGAAATCCTTTTGCTTTCCACCCGGCCAGGCCGCCGGCCAGCGGTCGCACGCGAGTAATGCCCCGCCTTTTCAACCTCAGCGCCACACGGGCGCTGGTCGCCTCGTTGGGTCAAGTGCAGAAGAGAATGAGTTCACGGTCCGATGGGATCTCGTGGTAACGCTGGTCAAATTGTTCCGAGGGCAGAAACAGGGCGCCGGGAATGGTGTTGGGGTCCGCCTCAAAGTCCATTGCGTGGCGCAGGTCTACAACCATGATTTCTTCACCGGCGTCAATCTTTTGTTTCAACTCTTCCGGAGTAATACGGTTCACGCGCAGGTTTCGCAAGAACTTCTGCCGCTGGGCATACTTCCAGGCGATGTAAGAAAGCAACCCACCCGCCACCAGCAGCAACAGCCCCACGCCAAGACGCAGCGCAATTTGGGCCACTTTTTCGAGTTGGTAGCTGAACACGTAGCCCAAGGCCACGAACAGCCCGTTGTAAATCAGAGCCCCTGCCCCGTCGAAAAGCAGGAAGCGCGTAAAGCGCATTCCAAACATGCCCGCCAGGGGCGGCGCAGCGGTGCTCAAACCGGGCACAAATTTCGCAATCACCAAGGCATTCGGGCCACTCCGGGCGAACCGGTTCTCAGTGTTCCGGACACAGGAATCCGGCTCCAGCGAAATCCGACAAAGCACACTCAGCACTTTGGTGCCCCGGTATTTGCCGAGCTGATACCAGATAACGTCTGCCAGCAGCGCTCCGGTTGCAGGAAAAAATACAACCAGCGCCAGGTTCAGATGGCCCGTCCCTGCCAGCGCTCCACCGGCGAGAAGTCCAAATAGGGCAGGAAGGGGCAATCCAATCTGCTCGACGAAAACCCACGCGGCAAGGACCAGGTAACCGTGATGCAATATAAAGCGGAGCGTTTCATCCATCCGGAAAAACCCTTATGAAACGGACGACCGGGAATCGGTTTATTCTCCCTCAGTTTGAACCTGAAAAGAATCCAGATCCACCACAGGCCCATCAGGGCCGCTGCTCTCATTATCTTAGATGTTCGGGCTTGGGCCGGCGGTTCAGCATTGATCAAGGGCAGGAGAATCTTGGAGGAAAATCGAGACTCATGTATTCTGTTGAACGATGCCAAGAAGGATAAAGAACCGGTTTAGAGTGGGGCTCGTCCAGATGGCTTGCGGAGCTGACCCACGCCAGAACCTTCGCCGCGCCATCGAAGGTGTCCGCGAGGCTGCCCGCAAAACCGCAGCGATTGTTTGCCTTCCGGAACTTTTCGCCTCCACTTATTTTTGCCAGCGCGAGGATGCAAGCGTCTTCGATCTGGCCGAACCCATTCCGGGCCCCATCACTAAGGCCCTTAGTCCGGTTGCCAGGAAGGCCCGCGTGGCCGTGATTGCATCCATCTTCGAACGCCGCGCCGCGGGAGTTTACCACAACAGCGTGGCCGTTATTGATCGCGACGGCAAACTCGCAGGACTTTATCGCAAGATGCATATTCCCGACGATCCCGGCTACTACGAGAAGTATTATTTCGCTCCCGGCGACCGGGGGTTCCACGCCATCCAAACGACCGTGGGGCGGGTGGCGCCGCTCATCTGCTGGGACCAGTGGTATCCTGAGGCAGCGCGCCTGGTGGCGCTTGATGGCGCCAACGTCATCTTTTATCCCACCGCCATCGGCTGGCACCCGCACGAGAAGGAGCGGTACGGCGCGGCACAGCGTGACGCCTGGAAAACCGTCCAGCGTGGGCACGCGATTGCCAACGGCCTCTACGTGGCCGTCGTCAATCGCATCGGCCTTGAAAAAACTGGCGACCGCCCCGGAATCGAATTCTGGGGTTCATCGTTTATCGCTGACCCGCAGGGAGTGGTAATCGCGGAAGCCTCAGTTGGTCGCGAGGAAGTTCTGTTGGCTGAAATAGACCTCACGCATCTCGAGGACATTCGCCGGAACTGGCCCTTCCTTCGCGACCGGCGGATTGACGCCTACCAGGGAATCGACCGCCGATTTCTAGGGGCGGCAACAGGAAGAGAGAAAGGCTAGTGGCAGCAACACCGCAATCGCTCGGGTATCGCATGCCGGCAGAATGGGAACCGCATGAGGCCACATGGCTCGGCTGGCCGCACAACCTCACCGACTGGCCGGGCCGCTTTGCTCCCATTCCCTGGGTCTACAGTGAGATTGCACGCAAGCTCGCTCCCGGCGAAATCGTTCGAATTCTGGTTGAATCGAAGGCCCACGAAGGTCGCGCCCGCAGGGTGTTGCAGCGGGCCGGTGTTGATCTCAACCGCGTCGAATTCTTTCGCTTCCCTACTGACCGCGGGTGGACGCGTGATTCCGGGCCCATCTTCGTGAAGAAATCCGCCCCCCCCGAACAGGTCGCGATTGTTCGTTTCCGATTCAACGCCTGGGCCAAGTATCCTGAATGGCACAAGGATGACGCCATACCAGGCCGCGCGGCCCGCGCACTTAAAATGCCTCTGCTTACGGCCAGTATCGCCGGCCGTGACTTTGTGCTGGAGGGCGGCAGCATCGACGTGAACGGCCAGGGGACGCTTCTGGCGACGGAAGAGTGCCTGCTCGATCCCGAAGTTCAGGTGAGGAATCCCGGTTTCAGCAAGGGCGGGATTGAAGCCGCGCTGCGCCAGAATCTTGGCGTGCAAAACATTCTGTGGCTTGGACGCGGCATCGCCGGTGACGATACGCACGGCCATCTGGACGACCTGTGCCGTTTCGTCGACCCCAGGACAGTCGTTCTCTCAAACGAGGAAAATTCCGCCGACCCCAACTACGCCGTGGTCCAGGAAAATCGCGAGCGCCTTGAAGCCATGTGCCTGGAGGACGGCTCGCGGATCGAAGTCGTACCGCTTCCCATGCCGAGCCCTGTGGTGTTCGCCGGCCAGCGGCTGCCGGCAAGCTACGCCAACTTCTACATCGCCAATGCAGCAGTCCTGGTCCCAACTTTCAACGATCCTCAAGACCGGGTTGCGCTTGGTACTCTGGCAGACCTGTTTACGGACCGGCCCGTCGTTGGCATCCACGCTGTGGATCTCGTCTGGGGTCTCGGAACCCTCCACTGCCTGACCCAGCAGCAACCGGCGGCGGACTCAGTTGCAGAGGCCACTGTTAGCTCTTCTCAGGAACAAATCTAAAGTTCGCTGCTGCCATAGCACGTGCTGAAGCGCATGCCCGCATTGCAGGCATCTCCCTTATCATCTCGCCAGCCGCTGTTTGGCCTCCTGTACCAGCTTTCCCATATCGAGCGGCCGGTATAAGACTCTCTCAAAGCCGCGACCTTCCAGCGCGGCAACTTCGCCGGTGGCATGCCCGGCCAGGACCCAGATGGGCACATGCTCCACCCACCGGGAAAGCCTCTCGACATCTTTCGCCGGTGTTTCGCTTTCGAAAAGGTCAGCAATCAAAAGGTGCGGCATGATCTTGCTGGCCCAAAGGCTGCGATCCGCCGATTGCACGTCTTCATGAGCTTCGATGTCGAAGCCCTCTTCAATCAACTGCGCGCGTAGCAGCGCCCGCGCAGTCCAATGCTTTCCGGCAATCAGGATGCGAGGCATGTTAAGTCCAAGTATAACTTCGAGTCACAGGAATGCTCACATCGCATTGGTACCCGCGCCGCCCTGCATTTATCTGAAGGTTTCAAAGGCGGGGATGTGCTAACCTGACGTTAGGCGCTGGCGGCACGGCGCTCAAGTTCATGCCTGCCGTGGGGATCGGGACACTGACCTCTGGGGGATAGATCATTATGAGAATCCTCGTGACGGGTTCAAGTGGGCTGGTCGGTTCACCGCTGGTTTCGCTCTTAATAGGACAAGGGCATGAAGTCATCCGCCTGGTTCGCCACTCCAGAGCCCGCGGCGCAAACACGATCGTGTGGGACCCCGACGCCGGCAAGCTGCGGCCCAGCTCCCTGGAACAGTTGGAGGCGGTGGTGCATCTTGCCGGGGAAAACATCGCCGCAGGCCGCTGGACCGACGGGCAGAAGAAGCGCATCCGCGAAAGTCGAGTGAAAACAACACGCCTGCTCTCGGAATCCCTGGCACAGCTCGCGGCCCCTCCGCGGGTGTTTGTTTCCGCGTCAGCTGTGGGATTCTACGGCACACGCGGTGAAGAAATTCTCACTGAAGAAAGTCCGCCGGGAACGGGCTTTCTGACTGAGGTCTGCAAGGAATGGGAGGCGGCCTCCGAGCCCGCCCGTCAAAAGGGGATCCGGGTGTTGAACCTCCGGACCGGCATGGTGCTCAGCGCGAACGGCGGCGCTTTGGCCGCCATGCTACCGGCGTTTAA
>JAJYJL010000190.1:0-3275 GCA_021789565.1 Acidobacteriota bacterium | reverse complement strand
GCGGGCGGAAAAATCGGCGACGGCCAGCAGTTTGTGAGCTGGATTGCCATTGAGGACCTTGTCAGAGCGATTTCTCACGCAATTGCCAATGAGTCCCTTACCGGTCCGTTGAATGCCGTGTCCCCCAACCCAGTCCGAAACGTGGAATTGACGGAAACACTGGGCAGGGTCCTTAGCCGGCCAACGTTTCTCACCTTGCCGGCGCCCGTTGTGCGCCTGATTTTCGGGGAGATGGCCGACGCGTTGTTGCTTTCCAGCCAGCGCGTCCAGCCCAGGCGCCTTCTCGACACCGGATTCGTTTTCCAGTTTCCTGACATCGAGACGGCCTTGCGACACGCGCTCGCCACGGAATAGCGTAGCCATGTAGCTTACAGATGCTTTTCCCGCCCGTTTTTACGCGCCCCAAAGGCCTCAGAACTTCCTTCCGGGTGTATACTGAAAAGAAGCACCGGGAGCCCGATGAGAATTAAAGTCCTATTTTTTGGATTCACGCACGACGTAACGGGGCTTCGTGAAGAGCAGGTGGAACTTGGAGACGGTGAAAATCTTCAAGGTCTGCGGCGATTGTACGAAAGCCGGTTCCCTCGCTTGGGCGAACTGGCCGGCTCCCTTCTCTTTGCGGTTAACCAGCAGATTGCAGACCCCTTAGCTGTTTTGCATGAAGGCGATGAGGTGGCATTTATGCCTCCGGTCAGCGGCGGGATGGACGAAAACTTCTACCGCCTCACCCAGGAAAGGATTTCCGTTTCAGACCTTGCGCGATCGCTCCAGGCCGCGTCTGATGGGGCGATGGTTGCTTTCGAAGGCGTCGTCCGCAACCATTCGAACGGGAGAAGGACCCTTTACCTGGAATACGAGGCGTACGAGCCCATGGCCATCCGTAGGATGGAAGAAATAGGGGCAGAGGCCAGGGCTAAATTTGCGGTCAGATCCGTTGGAATCATTCATCGCACGGGCAGACTGGAAATCGGAGAGACCAGCGTTGCCATTGTTGTTGCGGCGGCACACCGCCAGCCCGCATTCGAAGCTTGCCAGTATCTCATTGACCGCCTGAAGCAGGTGGTGCCGGTGTGGAAGAAAGAATATTTTGAAGACGGCGTGGTCTGGGTGGAAGGCGAAGACCAGAAGCAGATTCTGGCGGGGGCCCCGCGATAGCCGCGCCCGGGCCGACCGGCTCTTTATAAAACCAAAGGAACAGGCCGAGTCAAAGGTTCTTAATTTATGGGAAATTATCTGGATATCGCAGTCGAAATCGCCGGCGAAGCAGGAACCTTGCTCGCCGAGCTTTCAAGGCAGCCCCGCGAAATTTCTTACAAGCGGAAATCTGATATCGTGACGGATGCCGACCGGCGCTCGGAGGCCATGATCATTGAGCGCCTTCGCCGGCACTTTCCGGACCACGCCATCGTGGCGGAAGAGGGCGGCGGCAATCAAAACGGCTCCGACTATTGCTGGTATGTCGATCCGCTCGACGGCACCACAAATTTTGCCCACGGCTTCCCGGTATATTGCGTCACGCTGGCGCTGGCTTATCGCGATGAAGTGATTGCCGGCGTTGTCTACGACCCGAACCGCGAAGAGTTGTTTGCAGCCGAGCGCGGCTCGGGGGCATATCTGAACAATGAGCGAATCAGCGTGTCGCAAACTTCCGACCTGGCAGAAAGCCTTCTGGGAACCGGTTTCCCGCCCTTTGCGTCCAACCATGATCTGAATCTGCAATTTTTTTTCAAGCTTACTCACCTGTCGCACGGAATCCGCCGGGCCGGCGCTGCCGCGATTGACCTCTGTTCAGTGGCGGTGGGCCGGTTTGAAGGCTTCTGGGAACTGAAGTTGAATCCTTGGGACAAGGCAGCCGGTTCTCTGTTGGTGACCGAAGCCGGCGGGCGCGTGACGGACCTCGCGGGCGGCCCTTTCTCCCTTCATCGGGATGAAATTTTCGCGTCCAACGGGCTGATTCATGAGACCATGCTGGATGTGTTTTCAGAAGTTCTGGAAGAGAACAGGAAAGTCAGGTGCAGCTAAGGCTGCCCTTGGATTTGCTTCAGGGCGTCATGGCCCTTGATTGATTGCGTCGGGATTGACGATGAGGACTCATTTAGTATCGAGACGTCGTGCGATGCGCCGGGGGCTGATTACCCTCTCGCTCTCCGCCACTCCGCCGCTTTCTCCTCCCCCTGTTTCCGCCGACCCTGAAATCACCGAGATGGATATTCACATCCGCCGGCTGAGTGCGGCCCACGATGGCCTGCGTATTGTCCACTTGACCGACATTCACCACAGCCTCTATACGCCGCTTGAAGACGTCGAGCGCGCTGTCAAGATGACCAACCATCTCCGGCCCGACGTCATTGCGCTCACCGGAGACTATGTTACGTTTTCTCCCACATATATCTGGCCTGTGGCCCAGGTACTGGGCCGGCTGCATGCCAGGCTGGGCGTCTTTGCTGTGCTGGGCAATCATGACTTCCAGGTTGACGCCGATGAGATGACGCACGCGCTGGAAGCCCACCGCATTCACGTGCTTCGCAATTCCCACTACGCCCTCGATTCCGGGCACGCACGGCTGTGGATGGTGGGAGTGGATGATCTCTGGTGGAGCGCCGACGATCTTGAGGCCGGCATTCGGCACGTCCCGGCACGCGATCCCAAGATTCTCCTTTGCCACAATCCGGTGGGAGTTCGCATGGCCGCAGAGCACCACATTGACCTGGTGCTTTCCGGCCACACCCACGGGGGCCAGGTCCGCCTGCCCGTAGTGGGCGGGCTTTATACCAGGTCCAAACTCGGCAAGCGGTTCATCGCAGGATGGAACCGGTTGGATGGCACTCAGATATACGTCAGCCGCGGTATCGGCAAGGTCCTGGTGCCGTTGCGCGTGGGTTGCCCCCCGGAGATCGCCTGCCTGAACCTGCGCGCCGGAACATCGCATCTGTCTTAGCAGCGGCTTCATTCCACCTTGTGTTCCGCGTACCCGTGATCTCGCGCCGCCATGCGGCGGGACTTCCCCGGCGCTGTGTTCGTTCAGATTGATGGTTGACACAGTACCCTGCCGCTTTCTATAATTTTTTGGTAAGTTTAGTGTCCAGACACAAAGCGGGAATAACTCAGTGGTAGAGTGCGACCTTGCCAAGGTCGAAGTCGCGGGTTCGAATCCCGTTTCCCGCTCCAATCTTCCCGGCGCGGTACCCAAGTGGTAAGGGAGAGGTCTGCAAAACCTTTATGCGGGAGTTCGATTCTCCCCCGCGCCTCCAACTGCCGCCCATTCAAGATCGGAA
>JAJYJL010000189.1 GCA_021789565.1 Acidobacteriota bacterium | reverse complement strand
ACCTAAGGTCGACGGGTCTTCTTTCTAATCCCCTTTGATTTTCTCATCATGGCCAGCCGCCTCCTAACGGCTGGCCTGAAGATAAGTCGGATTAGCTGGGCGAGCGGGAGGTTAGCCCGTTACCCGGCAGATTGACCACTTCTGTCAACTTATCCTCACAAACGGACTGCTGGCGCAGTTTTCTCGGTCAAATTTCGCGACCTTGGCCCTGGCACGCACCTTAGTCGGTGCAGTCTCAGATTTTTGAACGCCGGGTCAGTTCTATTCAAATCAATTGTCTGGAGGAGCGTTAGCTGTCGTCTTCAGCTTGGTCATTCGCGCGACACGCTGTTGCCGCTTCTCTTCTAACCACTCATGATACGAACCCATGCCGAGATGGACCTGCTGGAGGAAGCTGCACAGCTCTTCGATGTCTCGTCGCAGGAAAACCGCCTCTGCGTGCTTCGACCTATCGCCATACGCTTCGTGCAACTGTCGATCCCATTGAAACTGAGAAAATAACTCCTTGGCAGTAAGGATAAGCACGGGATTGAGATGCTTTCCGGTCCGAAGGGATTTCCTGCCACGTAATACGATTCTCGTCAGGGCTTTGATCTCGCCCTGAGTGAGGGTTTCGCGGAAAGTCGCAAAGCAAAGGACTGCCCCTGGAAAGAGGCTTGCCATGTAGCGAGCCTTAGCGAAATCCTTCGCTTCGAAATAATTGAAAGACTTGCATTCACCAACGATTAGGAACGGAGATGTTGCATAGCTGAAGCGATTGGGGCGCGCAAACATCCCGAAATCTACCTCAACTGCTTTGCCTTCGGCATTCGTGAGCCGGAAGCTCGGGAGCCACGTTGATTCGTCAAAAACCTTTTTAACCAGAAAGTGAAGCGTCGAAGCGACACAATAAGCACCATGGGCAAAGTGCTCCGCTGCGAAGGGTCCGCCCACCTTGTAAGCCCAGTCCACCCTGCGAGGCGGAAGGGAAGAGGGGAAGGCGATGGAACCAAGGCATCTCGGACACGTGACACTTGGTCCGAGAAAATTCCGAGGGGGCCAACTGGAGTGGCTGCACTCACTGCAATGCAACGTAAGCCCTACAGTCAGGACTCCCGTGTTGATGAGCGCGTTGAAGAAGTTCATTGCCGAGATCTCTGGTTCCAGTACTGAGCGCTTCACAATTTCAAGAGCGTTCGGGTAAGACGCATATGCTTTCCGCACCTTCTTCGATGGTTCAGTATCGTTTTCGACTTCGAAGTTTTCATGTGCGAGGCGGTCGAGGAAACGGAGCAGTTCGGGCGAGCGACGATACTGATCCCTAGCAGCCCCCCGAGTGCCTTGATGATCTGCTCGCAGGCATTCCCTGCGGGAGAGATCGCAAGATTCAATCCCTTGCCCCTGGCGAAAGCCGAAAAGACGTTCTTCGGGCTGGGAGCCCTCAAGAATCTAAGGCTGGAAAACCTGGCCGTGGTTACAATACCCTCCTGCGATAACCAGACATCCGCGTCAGCAAAGTCGTGGATGATGCCAGTTAGTTCACCGATTGCCCAGGGGATAACCGCAGCGCCCCCAGGAACATATTCAAGCCCGTTTGCACACGCGTGCTGCGAGGAAGCATACCGATCGTCTTGTAGGAATTTCGGGATTGCGGTAGACACATGCAAGCCGGAGCCGATGAGACGGAAGTCCACACTCGTACTGCTTTCGGTGACTGTTTGCCGCTCTACATGATCCGCACTCCGTCCCCACTACTCCCCTATTCTCGGTACCCGCATATCCATGCTTACAGCTATGTGACGTGCCCTCTCATGAGGTCGCTTAAGAGTAGATAAGAACCCCTGCAATTCGGCGCGCTCATTGCTCGGCGAGCACAGGAAAGAAGCATGATGATATGCGTTCGATGGGGGTGGGTAGGGACGATAGCTCTTTTTGATGAATTCTTCGTGGAAACCGCTCAGGGAGGACGCTAGAGACGCAGGGAGCGGGGTAATATCCCACCCAAGAGCCCGCAAATTCCAAAAGTCGATGAGGTCAAGAGCCGACCGCTCATCCATATAGTATAGCTTTGAATCGATGCTCCAACTGTTCCGTCGTGTTTCAAAGGCGTGCACAGCTACCCGAAGGGGGTAGAGATATTTGCGGTCGAATAGTTTCGGAAAATCTGCCGGTGAGAAAGACTGGCGCTTACCATCGAGAGCTTTTAGGAAATGCTCGGAGCAATCCCCAGCGGGACCGTTCTCGGAAAGCGATCCAAAAAGTGCAGCGTACAACAGGTCGTATTGAGGATCGGCGCTTGAGGGGATGACCACTTCTGGCGGGTGACGCTGAACGAAACGGAAAGTTGTTTCGTAAAGATCGGAGACAATCGTTCGCAAATCCACACCGTAATTGCAGGCACCGCGCTCGTCGCGAGCGAGGAGTTGATCGAGGGTGATCGTGTGCCGTTCAGGAAAGTTGAGGAATGCTGCGAGACCCTCTTCTGATTCAACTATAAGATCAGGTTGAAACGCGTCCACTAAACCCTAGACGAGGGCTGCTGTCTTGATTTTCTTTCGATAAGGCTCTTTATATCGATCGGGTACCCGTTTGAGGAGGGGCAGGATGAAATTGTAGAGCCCTCCCCAAAGCGCAGAATTCACCTCAAAGACGCGCATCAGGGCGGATATGTCTTTTGGATCGACCGCGAATGCGCATCGTAATGGCCGGATTCTTACACTTGCTTTTTCCATGAGGGCCGGGGTGTCTCAGCCGAATATACCTTAATATAATTCTGGCCAAAACGTCTAATCGCTGTGAATATCCTGAATCATCGGAAGTTATGGCACCTGTGTCTGCGTTCCTGACTGCCATCGGTTGCCAGATGGATGTATAGTCGGCTAACCATAGATGCGGACCATCGTATTGCCTCTGACGGTTGTATCCGGTTAAGGTAAGCGCTGACGGGCCAGTTGAATTCCACGCGCGGGGGATCGCATCGACCAACCTTAGGGTCGCCCAAGCCGGTCCCTACTTCCGGACGGGGCGCGTTTACCAATCGGCCTTGATAGATAGCCCTGAAAGGCTGTGTTCGTCTTCAAGAAATTGGGTTCTTCTTGCCGCATGGCGCAAGCGAGTGTGCCACGGTGGCACACTGATATATCCCATGAAGACCCAAATTTCTGCGGTCTTTCTTCTCCGAACCTCTGCGCGCCGATGTCGAACATCGCCTGCTAAGGCCGTACAGCCCCGCTTGCGAAGCGGCTCCATTCCGCAACCCGAAGCCGTGCCTTCCGGCGTGTTTGCAGGCGTATTTCCAGGCTTACTGGAGTCTCAGTGTGCCTAGAAGGCACAGTGGGATTGTCCCATTCGGAACGCCGTACAGCCCCCTCTCAAGTTCGTGCAGCCCCCGGGTCTGTGGAAGGCGGCCGAGTTGAAACATTCCTCTGTCTGAAATACAAGGGATCATCCCTGAAATCTCCTGAACTCCTCCGAAAGCGGCGGGGCGCGACAGAAACCGGTTCAAATTCGTGCCGAGAACCATCTCTATCCGGATAGCGTCTGATTTCCGATTCTGGCTTTGGCCGGCCCGGGGAAAAAGGCGGCCCCCGGAATCAAAAAGCTCTCTCTTAATTCTTACCCTTTACACGCCAACCCCTCCCTATCAGCTTCTCCTGCCCGCAATCCCCGACACGCACGGGGATTCTCCCATCCGGCCAGAGGTTTTGAATCCCCAGCGGCCCGGCTTCTCTGCAGGCCTGTACGTCCCCGGACCGGGATTCCCGTATGCCACGTTGGCGCACCGGCGGTGGCGTGAGAAGGAACTTATCGACCGGTTTCAGGCGTGGCGGGCGGAAGAGATCGAGGCGGGAAAACAGGCTGACGAGGGGCCGGAAGCAAAGGCTAGGGGGGGCGTCACATTTCTCCCTTTGGGGCTAGGAGAGGCCCCAAAAAACATTTTGACAGGCGAAGAAAAGGGGGGAAATGTGGATATCGTGACCACGTAGTCTCGACGATATCCTCGGAACTTATGGTGCACGACAGGAGCTTTCTGGAGCCTTCCAAACTAATATAGGAAAAAAGTGTAACCCGCTACAAAAAACTTCCCAATTTCCTCTGCCACGACCGTGTAAAGTCGCTAGCCATGTAGCTGATGGTCTGCTCACTGAGCAGGTCCTGGATGGAATAAACCGTGCCGTCGGTGACAAACTCGAGCCCCAGCAGGCGCCGGCAGCTGGCGTTGCCGTATTCATCCGCGAAGAGGATGGTGGCGTTGAAGGGCGGCAACTGATCGACTTTGACATAGGTCGAGTCGCTCGAGAAATCGTGAGGCAGGACGGCCTGCAGGAAGCGGAAGAGGACGTCTACACTAAATTGGGTGAGGATCAGGGTGCCGGCAATGGTCCTCCGGCCGCGGGCAAATCCTTTGGGGTTGATGTAACCACAGGCCCGGACGGGGGCCTTTTCCCGGTGGATGGAGACAGTCAGGGTGGAGCATTCCACCAGGAGTTTGGATTTCTTCTTTTGTCTTTCTCTGTGGGGGCCGGATTTTTAACTGCCCGGTTCTTTGGGAGTCGTTTTATGATAAGATAACAGGCATATAAGACCAGTTTAACAAGGAGTTATCTTATGCCCGGCCGCTTTTGCGCCTTTCTTGATGGCCATCCTCTTGACCGGCACTGCTCCCTCCTGCGCCCGCATCTCCATGTCCGGCGCCCGTACGAGCATCTCGACGGGCCTTAGGGGCCCCGAATCCGGTTTATTGCCAAAAGCCTTTTTAAGGGGCTCCCAGGCGGGATTGAACCTCTATCTCCTGCAGCGGTTACGAAATGTTGTGGAGGGATTTATGACCAGCTTGCTGGGGGCTTCCAGGCAAAGACCGTCACGAGGGAGATGCATCCATGAATACCGATACCCGGAAGGCTGTTCTCTACCTGCGTGTTTCAAAGCTGGAGCAGCATCCCGAGACTCAACTGCATGATCTGAGGCAACTGCCCAGGCAGAGGGGACTGGAAATCACCAGCATCTACGAAGACAAAGTCACCGGCGCCAGAGATTCACGGCCGGGACTGGATCGGATGATGGCTGACGCCCGGCAGGGGAAATTCAATGTATTGCTGGTCTGGGCTTCGGATCGGGTGGCGAGATCAGTCAGGCATTCTCTCCAGGTGCTGGACGAGATGGCTCACATGAACATCGAGTTCATCAGCTTCCGGGAGCAGATTGATACAAGCGGGCCGCTGGGGAGGGCCGTGCTGGTGATTGTCGGTGTCGTTGCGGAGTTGGAGCGGTCGTTGATCAGGGAGAGAGTGAAGGCGGGATTGAGGCGGGCGAAGCTGGAAGGCCGGCGGATCGGAAGGCCGAGGCTGCAGTTGGATCTTGATGCCGTGCTTAAAGACCGGGCCCACGGCATGAGCCTGAACGAACTGGCGAAAAAGTATCAGGTGAGCAAAGCCAGCATCTGCAAAGCGCTCAAGTAGGCCTCAAAATGGGGGGGTCGCAAAACCCTGCTGCAGGCGCCCTCGTAAATGACTGAATCCACGAACCCGGATTCCAGCAATTTACCTGTCTAAAAATCTGTGGCTTATTGAACATCACGCTAACGTGTAACAGACTTAACTATACTGGGGCGATTGTTTTAGCTGGGTCGCTGACACTGAATGTTCTCAGGTTTTGGCGTGGGCTAACGCGATATCTTGCATTCACAGGCGGTACCGTGTACAGTAGACGTTCCGTTAACGCACACGGAGTTTGTTAAGCATATTTCGAGAGTGTTAATAACGCTTGGCTTCAGTGCAGTTCTATCACCATTATGCATCCGGTGATGCAGATTATGACGTGAGACTGGCGTGTCGATATCAGCCTTCTCTCATGTGGGAGGAAGCCACGATGCACCGCGTCTTTCTGGCTTTTGAGGGTTTCAGAGGATGATGTGTCATAGCATCGTTTGCGGTACCTGCAGGAAAAACGACGCGATTATATGAGAACGCGAGCATCCTTACGATGAAACGAGATGAACTTGTCCATGTGCGGGAGGAAACGGTAACGATTCCGACGTATTCTGTTCCTGCGGCTGATTTGAACCCGATGTTTCTGGAAAAGCGAGTCTATCAGGGGAGCAGCGGCAAGGTATACCCTAGCCCTTTTACGGACCGTGTCTCTGATGAGAAAAGGGCCCATGCATACCGTGCTGTTCTTCTGGAAAACGAATACGTCAAATTGATGATCCTGCCGGAAATTGGCGGTCGCATCCATGTTGGTCAAGACAAAACGAACCAATTCGACTTCTTTTACCAGCAGCACGTGATCAAACCCGCATTGGTAGGATTGCTGGGACCATGGATTTCCGGCGGTGTTGAGTTTAACTGGCCACAGCACCATCGCCCTTCCACCTTCATGCCGGTCGACTATTCGATTGAGGAATGTCGGGACGGTAGCAGGATCGTGTGGCTGAGCGAGCACGAGCCAATGAACCGCATGAAGGGCATGGTGGGCATCTGCCTGCACCCTGGTAAAAGTCTGGTGGAGGCCCGAGTCCGGCTCTACAACCGAACGCCTTTCGTACAAACTTTTCTCTGGTGGGCAAATGTCGGGGTTCATACGCATGACCAATATGAGGCGGTTTTCCCTCCTGACGTGAGGTACGTTGCCGACCATGCAAAGCGCGCCACGTCAGAGTTCCCCACCGCACGTGGGTTTTATTACGGGGTTGATTACACATGCGGCGTTGACCTGCGCTGGTACAAGAACATTCCCGTGCCCACCTCATACATGGTGCCCGAGTCGCGCTACGACTTTTTCGGAGGTTATGATCATGCAAGGAATGCAGGATTCGTTCACGTTGCCGACCATCACATTTCTCCGGGCAAGAAGCTTTGGACTTGGGGTAATGCCGAGTTTGGTTACGCTTGGGATCGTGAGCTAACCGATTCGGACGGTCCCTACGTTGAACTGATGGCTGGTGTCTATACCGACAACCAGCCGGATTTCTCCTGGCTTCAACCTTACGAGACCAAGACCTTCACGCAGTACTGGTACCCTATCCGCGAGATTGGCCCCCCTGTGAATGCCAATCGGAAGCTTGCCGTGAGTTTGGAAACCAACCACGGGAAGTTGAAACTTGGTGCCTGTGCTGCGGAAAGTCTTCCGGGAGCAAAAGTGATTCTTACTTCCGGTAAAAGAGTTCTTTTTGAACAAGCCGTCAATCTGGATCCTGCAAAACCGCTGATCGAGCAACTTGATCTTCCATCGACAGTTGACTCAACGCAGTTATTGTTGAAAGTTGTCGATCTCGCCGGCCATGAATTGATTCGATATCAACCGGAGAATTTCAAAGGCAAATCG
Source organism: Acidobacteriota bacterium (assembly GCA_021789565.1). The sequence goes on along the minus strand of JAJYJL010000189.1, from coordinate 2,439 downwards.
GTAGGGCCTCCCGCCACGGAGCCACCGCCCCCAGAACAAACCGAAACGAATGAAGAACTCTACTTAACCGGCTTACATCTCAAGCAATACAGACATGCAACACGGTATCCGGAGTCGTACTGGCGTGAGTTGCTCAACCGTGACTCTGGCGATATTCGCGCTAACAATGCGATGGGGCTCCAGTATCTGCGCCGAGGACAATTCCAGGAGGCCGAAAAACGCTTTCGTCGTGCGATTCAAAGGCTGACCCGCTGGAATCCGAACCCGTCTGATGGCGAGCCCTACTACAACCTGGGGCTGGCTCTGAAGTTTCAGCATCGCCTTGAAGAATCCTACCCGGCCTTTTACAAAGCAACCTGGAGCTACGCATGGCAGGGCGCCAGTTATTACGCGCTGGCTGAAATCGATTGCTGGCACCGCCATTATGAAAGCGCGATCGACCATCTTGAACGGGCACTGGCTGTCAATGCGTCAAACCTGAAGGCTCGTAATCTTATGTCTGCAATCCTGCGTCGAACCGGGCAGAGCGATCGGGCAGAAAAGCTGGTGCAGGAAACGGTGATCATGGACTCGCTTGACTTCTGGTCCCGGACTGAGCTCGTCTTGGTGTGCATGGCCATGCACGATGAAAAGCGCAAAGAGAGCTTAACCAAGGAATTGCGCCAACTCATGCGAGGTGATGTCCAGACTTATCTGGATATTGCCTTCGATTATTCGAACGCTGGTTTGTGGGATGAGGTGTTGGAACTTCTTGGAAGGCTGTTGCCTTCGAATGGTGGAACGGGATCAGTCTATCCAATAGTTTTGTACGCGCTGGCTTATTGTCATGAGCAGATGGGTAATGCGGAGAGCGCCTGTGATTTTCGCCGAAGTGCTTCGACTGCCTCGCCTGACTACTGTTTTCCAGTGCGCTTGGAGGAACTGCTGATTCTTGAAAGCGCTCGGCGCGCCGACCCCGAAGATTCTAAGGCCTGCTACTATCTCGGCAATCTGCTTTATGACAAAAAGCGCTACGAAGAGGCCATCGGGAACTGGCAGAAGTCCTGCGAATTAAATCCTTCCTTTGCAATCGCATGGAGAAACTTAGGTATTGCGTACTACAACGTGCGGCACGAAGCTACCAAAGCCGTTGACGCCTATCGTCGAGCATTCGAAACTAATTCTGCAGACCCGCGACTGCTCTATGAAATGGATCAGTTGTCCAAGCGCACGGGTGCTTCACCCGACGCCCGATTGGAGAAACTTGAGAAACACCAATATCTAGTTGAACAGCGTGATGACCTGACCCTCGAGCGGGCCACTCTTTACAATCAGACCGGCAAGCCCGAAAAGGCGTTGCAGATTCTCCTTGCGCGCCGTTTTCACCCTTGGGAAGGTGGGGAAGGCCTAGTTTCGGGACAGTATGTCTGGGCTAATTTGATGCTGGGGCTGAAATGCCTTGAGTCTGGGGAGGCGCAGGAAGCGTTAGAATATTTTGAAACAGCGCAGCATTACCCGGAGAACTTGGGTGAAGGCAAGCACCTGCTGACACCTGAAAATCACCTTCAATACTTTGCTGGGCTTGCCCACGAGACCATCAGCGAACCAGCAAAAGCGAGAGTGTGCTTTCAAAAAGCTGCCACAGTCGACCTCAAGCGCTCGCCGATGGTTTATTATCGAGCGCTAGCCTTGCGAAAGCTGGGAGAAGAAGAGGAAGCTTTTAGAGCACTACGCGAACTTCTTGCTGGCGCGACGCAGCAGTTGGCGGCGGAAGTTAAGATCGACTACTTTGCAACATCATTACCTAATTTCCTGCTGTTTGAAGATGATTTACAGAAACGGAATCAGATCGATTGCCTGTTTCTCGCTGGTCTGGCCCAATCTGGCTTGAACCAGACAGAGCAGGCGGAAGCGAAGTTCCGGCAAGTCCTAGAACTTGATATCAACCACCTCTGGGCTCAATTGGAGTTGGGAAGGTTGTTGCCATCCGAGAAGAACTTCAAATGAATATCACTTCGGTCGAAGTTAAAGCTGGAGGTGTATTGCCTGAATACAGGACTTCGTACGTCTGGATCATTTCGCTGACGGCAGGGCTGGGTGGGCTCCTCTTCGGATATGACTGGGTTGTGATCGGTGGAGCGAAGCCGTTCTACGAGGCGTTCTTCCACCTGAATGATGCGTCTCTCCAGGGCTGGGCCATGAGCTGTGCTCTGGTCGGCTGTCTGCTAGGCGCTGCGATTTCCGGCAATCTCAGTGACCGCTTTGGTCGCAAGCGCCTCTTGATTCTCGCAGCTTGTCTGTTCGCTATTTCCTCTTTAGGGACCGCCTTCGCCCAGACGTTTAATGCCTTTGTTGGGTGGCGTATCACCGGAGGCATGGCGATTGGCTTGGCATCGAATCTGTCCCCCCTCTATATCTCCGAAGTTTCTCCTGCTGGCTTGCGAGGGAGACTGGTTTCTC
>JAJYJL010000188.1:378-9753 GCA_021789565.1 Acidobacteriota bacterium | reverse complement strand
GCTTGGCATTTGCGACCACACCCACAATCAAAGCTGCAGCGTGGTCCCGGCAGGCATCAAGAACCTGCGTGCCTACGGGGTCTTTTCCTGGCCAATACTGGTGTGCCATGGCTTCGTTAAAGATTCGAACACAGCGAGCGCTGCTCTCGTTGTCAGCATCCGTAAAAACTCGCCCCTCTTTCAGCAAAATTCCCATAGCCTTGAAGTATCCGGGACTTATTGCAACAGTCGGAACATAGATGTCCCGGTCGGGGCGGCCCGTTGAGCTCGCTGGGACAGGAATATCGCTGGTGGTTTGAAATCCCGTGAAGGGGAGGTTATTCACCATCCCTGCGGCTTCCACACCCGGTATGGCTCGTATGTGTTCCAGCAAGTTACGGTAAAATGCCACCGACTGCGGCCCTTCCGAATACTGGTATTTCATCAACGGCACCCGCACGGTCAATAGATGGTCCGGACTGAAGCCCATCGGAGTCGACTGAAGGAGCTGGAAACTTTGGATCATCAGACCCGCTCCAACCAGCAGCACCAGTGCAAGCGTCACTTCGGCGACAACGAACGTGCGCTGTAGGCGCGATCCCCTTGCACCAGTTCCCGGGGTCCGTGCAGATTCTTTGAGGGATTCGTTCAGGTTGAGGCTTGAGAGGCGCAGTGCGGGCAGCAGCCCTACCACGATTCCCGTCAGCAAAGCGAGTGCAACCGCAAAGCCCAGTACAGGGAGATTGATCGCAATCTGGTGCACCGCCTGGGTTTCAATCGGCGTGTATTTCGGCACCAGGTCCTTGATCATGCTGAGACCCCAGGATGCCAGCAGCAGTCCTGCCACGCTGGCCGCCCCGGCCAGTGTGATGCTCTCGAAAAGCAGACAACGGACCAGCCGCCAGCGGCTGGCTCCGAAGGCGGCGCGGACAGCCATCTCGCCCTGCCGTGCAGCCCCGCGAGCGAGCAGCATGCTGGCCACATTGGCGCAGGCAATCATCAGCGCAAAAACTACGGCAGCCAGCAGCACGAAAAGGGTGGCTCGATAAGCAGCCCCGATGTCCTGGGGTCGGAAAGGCCTGACGGCGAAGCTCCATCCGGCGTTGGTCTGCGGATAATCCGTTCCCAGACGGCGAGCCACCACGTTCAATGCAGCTTGAGCTTCCTTCGGCCCGATCGCAGTATTCAAGCGCGCAACCGCGCTGAGCGAGTGGTCTTTGCGGTCGTTCTTGTCGGCGGCGTTGAACACAATGGGAATCCACATTTGAACGTTCGGCTGGGGGAACTCGAAATCCGCAGGCGCGACTCCGACCACGGTATACGGCTTGCCATCGAGCGCAAGTGTCGTGCCCAGGATTCCGGAGTCCGACCTGAAGTGGCTAGCCCAATACTCATGACTCAGCACCACCGCCTGGCTTTCTTGAGCATAGAAGGTGCGCCCAATACTTGCATCAACGCCCAGCAGGCGAAAGAAATTGGTTGATACCGGCGCGGTCCATACTTCGTCCGGCTCACCGGCCCCGGCCAGCGTGTGAAACTCGAACTTGTTGTAAACGGCAACATCCTGAAAAACACGGGTCTCGTATTGGCAGCTAGTGAAGTCTCCAGTCGAAAGCCGTAGCTCCTGACCCTGCGGGTTCCTTTCAGTGATTTCTACAAGCTGGTCGGGATTCTGATAAGGCACCGCGTGCAGGAGAACCGTGTCAATTACGCTAAAGATCGCGGTGTTCGCGCCGATGCCGAGGGCGAGGGTGAGTACTGCAACAACCGCGAAGCAGGGATTGCGGCGGAGTTGCCGCAAGCCGTAACGGATGTCCTGAAGCAATGTTTCCAGCCAGCGCCAACCCCACATTTCGCGCGTGACTTCTTTCACCATCGTCACGTTGCCGAACTCGTGACGGACATTGGCCTCAGCTTGAGTGGGATTTTCCCCCTGGGCGACCCGCTCCTGAATCGCCATGGCCAGGTGCGCACGAATTTCTTCATCAAGCTCCCGCTCGCGATCCCGGTGTCGCTTAAAAGGCCAGTGAAGCTTCAAGATTGCTCCTGGGCTGGTTTCATCACTCCGCCTACGGCCTTTATAAATTCTTCCCATCGGGATTGTTCGTTCAGCAGGTGTCTGCGGCCGGCGGGAGTCAGCCGGTAAAACCTGGCGCGTTGCTTGTTTTCAGTTAATGCCCAGCCAGAGGCGATCCAGCCCTGCTTCTCCATTCGGTGCAGCGCGGGATAGAGAGATCCGGTTTCGACAGTCAGGACGTCGGCCGAACCTGCCTGGATTGCCCGGCTTATTGCGTACCCATGCTGCGGCCCCCATTGCAGCGTCCGAAGGACCAGCATATCCAGCGTGCCTTGCAGCAGCTCAATGCGGTTCCGGTAGCGAGGGGCTTTTGCCATATGGATGTAGACACGCTACTCCCACGGAGCGCCGTTGTCAAGAAGCAGGTGGAGCGTAGTGAAAACGGGTAATAAAATTCAAGCCGCGGATTGTTCTGATCTCCTTGAACGGTTCCATCGCCGTGCTAATGTGTATGCTCGTGAATCTTTTCGGCGGCATTGGGAATCTCAGGGATATAATTCGGGCTTTTTGGGGGAGAGCGACAGGGACCGATTTCGACAGATTTACCTGGTGCGTGTCCTTGTCCTTATAGGGCTACAACTGGTTAACGCGCGGAGCGGGAAATTCCAGTTCACGCTGGAAAATGCCTGCGAGGCCGTCGCGGAAATTAATTATTGCTTCCGCTCGCGGGGGTTCATGGGAGTTGAGGGGCAACGAAGCACAGTGGCAAGACTAACGTTGGACGGCCAGCGACGATTCTGAAGATGAACATCTGGAACCTGAAATCCGCATGGTCGAGGTTGAACATGGCGGAACGGCAGGACGCCTGTAGAGGTTATTCTTCAGAGGAAAGTGCCCATGAAGATTGTCAGTATTGGAGAGGTTTTGTGGGACGTCATCGGTGAGAAAGAGCACCTGGGTGGCGCCACCTTCAACTTTTCTGCGCACGCACGGAGGCTGGGACACGAGGTTTACTTTGTAAGCGCTGTTGGGCGCGACGAGCGCGGAGATCGCGTGCTGGAATGTATGAGGCAGATGGGACTCACCACACGCTTTGTCCGGCGCGCCGAAGGATACCCCAGCGGTATTGCGTCCGTTACCCTGAACAACACTGGCCAGCCCGCGTTCCGGATCGAACGCCCGGCCGCCTACGATTTTCCCCTGCTGGCGGAGTCCGACCTTGAGGAACTCTTATCACCTGTGCCGGATTGGATCTACTTCGGCACGTTGCACCAGATGAGCCCGCAAGCGCGCGAAGTGACAAATCTGTTGCTCGGCGCGAAGTGTGGCGCGCGGCACTTCTATGACATTAACCTTCGTCCATCCTGTTACGAACCGCAGCTCGTGCGAGACCTGATGGCCCAGGCGACCGTCGTCAAGCTCAATGATGAAGAAGTCCCCGAGGTCGATCAAATGCAGGGCCGAAACCATGCCGCACTGGAAGAATTTTGCCGGGACTATGCGGGCGGTCTGGGCTGGGAAGCTGTCTGCGTAACACGCGGCGCCAGAGGCTGTGCTCTTCTGATCGGCGATGAATTTGTTGAAGCGCCGGGCTATGGCGTGACAGTGGTTGATACCGTTGGCGCCGGCGATGCGTTTGCGGCGGCTTTCCTTCATGGCCTGGGGAGCGGCTGGCCTGCAAGGCAGGTGGCCGATTTTGCCAACCGCGTGGGGGCGCTCATCACAAGCCGTCCGGGAGCTGTTCCTCCCTGGACAAGCGACGAAATCAAAGCGCTGGGCGAATGACCAAATCCCGTGTATCTTCGCTTCGGCCTGCTGTGACGGCCACCTGAAAATAGGGGCAAAAGTTTATTCCAACATTCATGTGGGTGCTATGAGCCTGAACAGATTTCTGGTGAAGAGTGCGGTTGTGGCTGCCCTGGGCGGCCTTCTGTTTGGTTTTGATACGGCTGTAATTGCGGGGACGACCCATGCTTTGACCTTGGAATTCCAGTTGTCGCCTGGCCTTCTGGGAATGACGGTCGCCATCGCGCTTTTGGGCGCTATTGCCGGCGCCATGTCGGCAGGGATTCCGGGCGAACGGTTTGGACGCCGCAACAGCCTGCGGGCGCTGGCAGTGCTCTACCTGGCTTCAGCCCTTGGTTGCGCCTTCGCCTGGGGATGGTATCCCTTGGTGTTTTTCCGCTTCCTGGGCGGATTGGGCATTGGCGGATCTTCGGTGCTGGGGCCGATGTATATAGCGGAAATTTCACCAGCAAAGTGGCGCGGGCGTCTGGTCGGCTTGTTCCAGTTCAATGTAGTCTTCGGGATCCTCCTGGCATACTTGTCCAACTATTTGATCGCGCTCATGCATTTTGGCGCGTCCGAGTGGCGTTGGATGCTGGGAGTCGCATCCGTTCCTGCGGCACTCTTTCTTCTGATGCTTTTCGGGATTCCGCAAAGTCCTCGCTGGCTTGTCGAGAAGCGACGCGTGGATGAAGCGCGCGTAGTCCTCCAGCAGGTCGGAGAGGAAAATGCTGAGCGGAAGCTCAAAGATATCCTGGAGTCGATGCATCTTGAGCGGACAAAAGAGCCGTTGTTCGCCCGAAAGTACCGGCTGCCCATCTTTCTCGCCGTGTCGATCGGCGTCTTCAACCAGCTTACCGGCATCAACGCCATTCTCTATTACCTGAACGACATTTTTGCGCACGCGGGGTTCAGTGCGTTGTCCGGCGACATTCAGGCCGTAGCTGTAGGGGCTACGAACCTTTTGTTCACCGTGATTGCGATGTCTGTGATCGACCGCCTGGGGCGCAAGACGCTCCTGCTGATTGGTTCCGTCGGCACGGCGGCTTGCCTGGCCGGGGTTGCGACGATCTTCTTCACCTCGGCGCATGAGAATCTGCTGGTGTGGCTGCTGATGGGCTACATCGCATTCTTTGGGTTTTCACAGGGAGCGGTGATCTGGGTCTACATCAGCGAGGTATTCCCCAACCGCGTGCGTGCCAAGGGCCAAAGCCTGGGCAGCTTCTCGCACTGGTTTATGAACGCACTCATCTCGTGGACCTTTCCGCTGATGGCCGCCTCGTCCGGAGCCTATCCTTTCGTTTTCTTTTCCGCCATGATGGTGCTCCAGTTCTTTGTGGTCCTCCTTATTTACCCGGAAACCAAGGGGATTTCTCTGGAAGACATGCAAAAGAGACTCGGGATCAGTTGAATCCCCTGGGTGAAGCTTGCGGAACCGGATATACTGCTTTCTTTCAGGCAGTCGAAATGAAAATGTTGGCTGAAATTCGCCGTCTTCACCGCAGGCTGACTTCAGATCGTTTCTCACACGACAGAGGAGAAAATCTTTGAAACGCAGAACGTTCTTGAAAAATGTAACCACGGCGGCCCTGGCATCTCCGTTGGCGCGTTTCGGGACTTCCAGCCTTGCCCGGGCAGCGGAACCCAGGCGCGTGGCTTTTGGCGGCATTCAGATCGAGTGCAGCACTTATACTCCCATCCTTTCCCGAATGGAAGACTTCCAGGTGCAGCGCGGTCAGCAACTGGCGGACATGCCGTTCTTCAGCCATTTGAAAACGTATCCCTACCCATTTCATGCGACGCTATTTGCGAGGGCTGTGCCCGGCGGTGCGGTGGAAGCAAAGACTTATCAGCAGCTGAAGGCAGAGTTCCTGCAGCGCGTTAAGGACCTGCTTCCGCTAGACGGCCTTTATCTGGCGCAGCACGGGGCCATGTTTGTGGAAGGCATGCAGGACGCAGACGGAGACTGGATCGCATCTGCACGCGAGGTTGTCGGGCCAAACTGCCTGATCACCGCGAGCTTTGACCTGCACGGAAGCCTCAGCCACAAGATCATCAACAACCTGGACATGCTGTCGGCTTACAGGACGGCCCCGCACATCGATCAGTTACAGACAACACAGCGCGCCTGCGACATGCTGGTCCATTGCCTCAATCAGCACATCCGGCCCACGATGGTCTGGTCACCCATTCCAGTGCTGATGCCGGGCGAGCGCAGCAGTACGCGCTACGAGCCAGCCAAACGCCTGTGGGGGCAGTTGCCTGCCATGAACGCTCACGCCGGCGTGCTGGATGCTTCTCTGCTGGTGGGATACGTCTGGGCGGACGAGCCCAAGGCTACTGCCAGCGCTGTTCTCACCGGGACCGGTCCGGCGCTGCTTCAGAAAGACGCCTTATCGCTTGCGCAGCAATACTGGGACGCCCGCAAGGAGTTCAGTTTCGGAGTGCCAACAGGTACCTTGGCGGAATGCATTGAGAAGGCCGTGAGGCTGCGCACGCACCCTGTTGTGTTGGCGGACTCAGGCGATAATCCCACCGCAGGCGGCACCGATGACCGCGCAGATGTGCTGGCGGCGCTGCTTCAACGACACGTGCGAGATGTAGTGATCGCGGGGATCTGCGACCGGCCTGCCGGTGAGGCATGCTACCGTGCCGGGGTCGGAGCAACGATTCCGCTCAGTATCGGGGGCACACTAGATCCCAAGGCCAGCAAGCCTGTCCACGTAAAGGCCAAGGTTGTCTTTCTCTCCCACAAGCAAGATCCTCTTGGCCGGAAAGCCGTGGTTGAGGTTGAGGGTATCTCAGTGGTGCTGACCACGCGGCGCCGGCCTTTCCACCTGATCAGCGATTTCACGTCACTTGGACTCCAGCCGGCCAAGTTCAAGATTGTGGTTGTCAAGTCGGGCTACCTGGAGCCGGAGATCGCCAAAATCGCCAATCCAAACCTGATGGCGCTAACCGACGGCGCGGTCAACCAGGATATCGTGCACCTGGCCAACCACAACCGAATCCCGAGCTACCCGTTCCAGGCCGACCTGAAGTGGAAGCCATTTACCGTGGTTTCCGCGCGGTCTCCGCACGGGGCGTAGAGTGCCGGAATGAATATTGCGCTGTAATGCGGCTGGCGAAAATCACGCTCGCAGAACAAATCGGAAGCGCATGTCGTCACCGAACCATTGGATATAGTTTGTGCCCCACGCATTATTGAAAAGGCTGAAGTGGAGGCCCTTCGTCAGGTCGGGCTGGTCGTTCGAATAATAGATCGGTGACCGCTCGCCCAGTGCCACCGCGGGAGCATCCAGTGTTTCAATCGAAAAGCTTCCTTGCGCGTCTTTATAAAAGACGCCATTTGTGACGGCGTGCATGTGCCGGTTACCACCCTTCACTACGTCAAACGGGGAAATTGGCTGGTCTGCTTTGTCGAGCGTCCATCCTCTCGGCTCCGGCGCGGCAGGGACAAAGCTGAGCCACATCGCTTCCGGCAGGCGGTTTGCGGCCTTGTCCAGGCAAGTTAAGGCGATGCGGACGGCGGGTTCTGAATCCGGGAAGCGAAGGTCCAGATACACTCTTCGAGGCCAGGCGACGCGGTCAGCGCGCTCGGCCTCAACGTCTGTGATTTCGAGTTCGATCAGAGTTCTGAAGCCGTCATGAAGTTTGCCAGCCCAGCAACCGGCCACGCGGGGCAGCCACACCTGACTTTTTGCGCCGAACTTTTCAATATCAGGTTTGCCGAAGTCCATCGGCGCCCACCACGTCTTGGCAATGATGTAGGCGGCGCGATAGTCGGCGTAGTCCTTTTGAGAAAGAGTCTGATAGGCGAATAACCCAAGAGGATGATGCGGAGAGGCCCATTCCCGTCCCGTAGCTTTGGCGCGCAGCCGGTGGATGGCGCCGGTTTGAGGATCAATCGCCATGGTGAAATGGGAAGTCTCGATTTCTGAACCTGCGGCGTGTGCGCGCAATCCTGCCCGGTCTGGCACAACCGGCCGCAAGGCACGAAGGCGTGCCTCCGCTTCGCTTCGCAATGTCTCAGGCAGGCTTTGAACTGCATCATCAATATCTTTGCGCTTTTCAGCCCAACTGCTTTCCGCCCAGCGAAAGCGCGGAGCATTGACCACCGTAGCGAGGGCTTTGGGCGTGTAATGCTCGTAGTCTTTCAAGCGCTTGGTATCAACACCCCAGGTGTGCTCCGGCGCCAGCAGCAAATGTTGCAACAGGCGAATGTCCGTTGAATCGCCAACGTTGAATATTCCTTTTTCGACCCACTCCTTGCGAAGGCGCATCACTTCGCGATAGCGGGCTACTTTTACCGGGTCGCTGGCTACGCCATAGATCCAAGTGTCGCCGATTTCCTCCGTTACCACCGGAAAATTGTCCTTGAAGGGTTCAACAGCGAGGGCCACTTCGCTGAAATTGGCGGCGCTTACTTTGGCGTTGGGAAATTGCTTCCGCAGGTCGGCGTAGATTTTAGCAACCTCGGAGAGGGAATGCGGCCCGGCGTTGTCATTCCGCACTTCGACGGCGATCGCCAGATCTGAACCCGGAACCTGAATGACGCTGCCGTAGCCATGGTGGTACATCATGATCAGGGAGTTGCCCTTCGGCTCCTTCCAGACAAAGACCGGCGGAACTTCGGGAACTGTGCTGGCGCCATTGACGCCGATGTCGAGCAGTTTGACGCCGTTTGCCGCAAATGGAGCGACCACGCCTCGCGTATGGCCCGGAACGTCACTCATTTTTGCGCCCGTCGTCATCCGATCAAACCGGCGATCCAGTGCCTGCGAAATCCCGATCGCACCTTCAAGCATGGAGCGGTCCAGCATTTCCGTCTCCAGGTTGAACGGAACGGCGAGCCATGCCAGGTCGCCCTTCACGACGGCCTGTTCCGCGCGGTTGCGCGCTGCGCCGGTGAGATGCTCGAGATATCCGTAAAGCAGCCATGAGGCCGTCGACCAGACGTAGCGGTCTTCACCCGACTGACGCATCGTCGTGGCAACCTTCATAGCGGCAGGGTAATACTCATCAAAGTATTTGGCGATCACCGCCGCCTGGGTGTTGGTAAAGCCGACATCCAGGTGGCACATAAACGTCACCAGCACGCGTTTAATGTCGGTGGGAGGAGGCGGTATTGCGGCAGTAAGGTCAAGCCGCGGGGCAATTGCCAGCGATCCACCGGCAAGCAGTAAATCCTTGACGAATTCTCTGCGTTTCACTGTCAAGACTCCGAATTGATGATCTCAAACAATTTTGACGGTTGTGTTTACATTGAACCACTTTATATTCCAGTACGCACAAAATATTACGAATATCTCTTGCCACCAGCCGCCTTTCCCGATTCGCAGTTTTCATGCACTGCGGACGTTGTGCTGCTGTCGGCCACCAGTATAGTTGAGCGCTGACCTGCCTGCACGGGGCATGTCAGTTGGCGTCGCCGTTGGAGCTGCCGGTTCTCGGAGAACTTGATAAAGACAACTTCCACTGAGTTTTCGCGGAAGAGGCAAGGAATGATGAAAAGAATGGTACGCCTGGAGGGATTCGAACCCCTGACCTGTCGTTCCAGAGGCTGGCCAAGTCAGGCTATGTAGCTGATTTTG
>JAJYJL010000188.1:0-368 GCA_021789565.1 Acidobacteriota bacterium | reverse complement strand
AGTGACCGGGCTCAGGTCAGCTGGTCCATTCTGCAGGCGCTCCTGCGTCTTGACAGCACCGGCCACTCCTTCAGCCCTTGCCTTTCTTGACAATAGCCCTGAAATTCCACAACAATGACGGATTGTCGTCGTAGAGGCAGGTTCAGAGGGCAGGGTGTCCTCCGGACAGAAATGAGAAAGGTTTTATTATGCGGTGGAGTCAGGTTTTTATCCCGACGCTGCGGGAAATCCCGACCGAAGCGGAAGCCCCGAGCCACCAGCTTCTGCTGCGGGCGGGCTATGTCCGCCAGGTTGCGGCGGGTGTGTACGCCTATTTGTATCTTGCCCAGAGATCGTTTCTGAAGATCACACAGATTATCCGCGAGGAG